>JALHTD010000166.1 GCA_022865555.1 Thermoanaerobaculaceae bacterium
AGCCCGGACCGTAGTCGTTGTCCTGCATGCCGGCCGCCAACGGGGGCTCCACGTCCATGATGTTGTTGACACCGACGAGGAACTGGACGGCAGGGTGGAACCTCCAGCTGAACGCGAGGTCGAAGTAGTTGTAGGCGGGGAAGTTGGCGACGTTGTTGATCGTCAGGTTCTCGACGTTCCCCGGGTCGCCGAGGAACGAATTGGGGCTGAGGTCATCGTTCTTGACGGCTGAGATGTAGCGCCACGCGAGAGTCAGGACGATCGGCCCTGTCTCCCAGTTGGCGCGGAAGAGGTGCCGCCACTCGGGGATCGGACCTACGCACTGGTCGCCGAAGTAGCCCACGCAGTCGTAATCGAACAGGCCGGTGTTGATGAAGCTCGTCATCATGTAGGTGCCGATGAGGTTGAAGCTGAAGAAGCTGTTGCCGGCGGGCAGGCTCCAGTTGAAGTTCGCGTCGATGCCTTCCGCCTCGCGCTCGCCCACGTTCTGGTTCGTGTCCTCGGTGTAGCCCTCCGGGTACAGCCACAACGTGTAGGCCCGGTCCCGGTGGATCAGGCTGCACAGGGTTGGATCACCGGTGGTGGCGCACGCCTGGATGACGTCATCGGGGGCGAGGGTGCCGATGGTGTCCGTGATCTTGATGTCGAAGTAGTCGAGCGCAACCATCAGGGTCGTGCCGGTCGGCGTGAGCACTATGCCGAAGGTCTGGCTGTCGGCGACCTCGGGCCTCAGGTTGGGGTTGCCGCCGTAGAGGTCGTTGTACTGGTCGGCCGGGTTCTCGAGGATCTTGCCGTACCTGTCAAAGGGCACACCCGTCAGCAAGCACTGCTCCTTCGTGTATGTGGGGTTCTCGCCCGCGCAGATGTCCCGGCTACCGGCGAGGTCGATTGCCTGCGGCGTGAACAGCTCCACGATGTTCGGCGCGCGGGTCGCGCGGTTGAGGCCCGCACGGAACTTGAAGCCAGCCGTTGGCGCCCAGTTGCCCATCGCCTTCCAGGTGGAAGCAGTTCCGGTGGTGGTGTAGTCCGAGTAGCGGTAGCCGAGCTCCAGGCTCAGGTCCTTCGCCAGGGAAGCGCCCTGGATCAGGGGGATCAGCGCCTCGACGAAGACCTCCTTTACGGAGTAGGAGCCCTCGACGGGAACCGCTGCGCCGCCCTGACCGGAGGCGTCGCCCGCCTGATACGCAGCGTCGGGCTGGAAAGAGAGGAACTCTTTCCGGTACTCGGCGCCGACAGCGAGAGCAACGGCCGAGACGGCGCTGGGGATGGTAAAGAGGTCACCGGTGACCTTCCCGCTGACGACCTGCGTCTTCACGTCCGAATTGGAGATCAGGGGCAACTGGATGTAGGCGAGCTGGTCCTGGGTCACGGCACCTATCTTGAAGAGGTTCCAGGGAACGCAGCCGGCGTTGCCGGAACGGCAGTGCCAGGTGCTCGGATTGTTGCGGTCGCCATCCACGATCAGGGCATCCTGCATGCGGGTTGTGCTGAGGTCGTTGATGTAGATCTCCGGGACGCGGGTCTGGGCGTGCAGGCCGTAGATGTCGTAGGCCCAGCTCGCGCCCAGGTCGCCCTTGAGGCCGGCCTGGAGCCTGAACGAGCTGTGCGTGAGCTGGTCGACCCGGGCCCCACCCTCGACGTTGCGCTTCATGATCGTCACGTTCGCCATGTCGGTCGGCCCGTACCCGGAATTCACGCAGATCTTCTGGTACTGGTCGGGGCTCAGCATCGGGTTGTCGCAGTTGAGCAGCGTCGTGCTGCCGAAGTTGCCCGAGGGGGCGATCTGCGCGTCCGTGTAGTCGTCCATGAGCATGACGCTGGCGTAGCCTTCAAAGTTCTTGTTCCACTCGAAGTTCACGAAACCGCCGCCGGCCCACCTCGTGTCGGGGCGCTGCATGAAGTTCACGGCCCCGTAGTTGTAGACGTCGGTCGAAAGGCGCTTCCTGAACGTGTTGCCCGTGGCCTCGTCCAGCGTGTAGTTCCCGGTCTGGTTGTAGTCGGTGTCGAAGACGAGGAAGCGGCCGTTCGGGATCGTGCCTGAACCGCCGCAGATCGGAGCGCTGCCGCCCTGGGCGAAGGCGCAGGCGGTGTAGTCGCGGTACTTCTTGAGGAGGGCGGAGGTCTTGCGGTAGTCGACGTAGACGGAGCCGTGGCCCTTGCCGTCGGCGAACTTGCCGCCGAGGGACACGGTGGCCTCGAAGTTGCCGCCGTTATAGACGCTCGACCCCGGGACGTAGAAGTTCTTAGCATTTAGAGCGGCTTGCGCCACATCGTTGTTGTTGCTGTGCTGGTAGCCGCCGCCCGCGAGCATGATCTTCGTGCCGACGAAGTCCTTGTCGACGATGAAGTTGACGACGCCGGCGACGGCGTCGGCGCCGTACACTGCCGTGGCCCCGCCGGTGAGGATGTCAACACGCTTCAGGAGGGCCGCCGGGATGAAGTTCAGGTCGGGCGAGACAGCACCCGAGTCGCCGGCCGGCAGCCGGACCCCGTCGAGCAGAACCAGCGTGCGTACCGCGCCGAGGTTGCGCAGGTCGATCGTCGCGGTGCCGGAGGCGCCGTTCGCGATCGTGGAGTTCTGCGCGGCGAAGACCTGCGGCATGATGGTAAGGAGGTCCTCGAGGCGGGTCAGGCCCCGAAAGCCGACCTCTTCGACCTCCACGGTGCTGACAGGGGCCATGGCTTCCAGTGTCGGGCGCGGGATCAACGTACCGGTCACGACAACTTCTTCCTTGACCTGGGTCTTGGGCTGCTCCTGCGGCTGTTCCTGGGCCATGGCAGTCGCGCCAAAGCCGACGAGCACGAATGCGGTGACAAGGATGCCACCAAGAAGAGCCAACCGAACGCCACCACTTCTTGTATGCCTCATTCCTCTTTCCTCCTTCCTGAAGAATCAGATCTGAATGTCGGGCGTGTTCATGCCGGTCGAGGCGGAGGCCCGCGGGAGCCGCGTCCAGCGGCAGGCCTTGCAGGCAGCCTCACACGATCCGTGGGCCACGCGGGCGCACGACAACCCTCGACGCACACCCTCGGCGCCGGGACGGCGCGCGAGGGGCACCTGGTTGCGACCTGATGGGGGGATTTCCCCTCTTGCACGATGAGCGGCACGCGCCCCATTCTGAATTACGTCATGCAAATGTCAAGCCTGAGACTGACGCAGTGCAATGAGGCTCGTTGCAGCGCTTTGCACGAGATTCCGAACTTTTGTCCAAGTTTTTGGATGACCCAGGCCGCCAGAGGGCACGCGCGACCGCCGCTGGTGCGACGTCACCTCATCGCGTACTGGCGGCACTGGCACACCCGAGTCGGCCGGGTCAACGGCCCAGGCGGTCCCAGGACGGCGGAAGGAGCGAAGCGATGAAGGTGTCGGCGGTTGCATGCCGGAGCTCTCGACACGCTTCAGGCGTGGGTCACATCCTTGCGCTACTCTTGCCTTGGCGGGCGGCAAGAGGGGAGCCCCATGACACGAACGACAGGTGCGGTCCTCGGGACGCTGTGCCTTGCGCATGCCGCGGCGGCGCAGTTCATCCAGCAAGGGAGCAAGCTGGTCGGCAGCGGCGCCGTCGGGACGGCATTTCAGGGAAGGTCGGGGGCGATCTCGGCGGACGGGAACACAGCGATCGTCGGCGGGCCCTCGGACAACAACTATGCCGGCGCCTCGTGGGTGTTCACACGGGGCGGGGGCGTGTGGTCGCAACAGGGCGGCAAACTGGTCGGCGCGGGGGCGGTCGGGGGCGCCTGGCAGGGTTTCTCGGCGGCGATCTCGGCGGACGGGAACACAGCGATCGTCGGCGGACCCTACGATCAGGACTACATCGGCGCCGCCTGGGTGTTCACGCGCAGCGGGGGGGTGTGGTCGCAGCAGGGACCAAAGCTGGCCGGCGCGGACGCCGTCGGGAGTGCCTGGCAGGGCTCCTCGGTGGCGATCTCGGCGGACGGCAACACCGCAGCCGTGGGCGGTTTCGGCGACAACTCCTTAGCCGGCGCGACATGGGTGTACACGCGCAGCGGGGGGGTGTGGTCGCAGGAGGGAAGCAAGCTGGTCGGCACGGACGCCGTCGGGGATTCCCAGCAGGGCAGTTCGGTCGCGATCTCGGCGGACGGCAACACCGTGCTCGTCGGCGGGTTCGGCGACACCTCGGGACTTGGGGCCGCCTGGGCGTACACGCGCAGCGGAGGGGTGTGGTCGCAGCAGGGGAGCAAGCTGGTCGGCACCGGCGGCGTCGCGTCTCCCGCTCAGGGCTGGTCGGCGGCGATCTCTGCGGACGGGAACACCGCCATCCTCGGTGGGCAGAACGACAACCTGGGCATCGGCGCCGCGTGGGTTTTCACGCGCAGCGGAGGGGTGTGGTCGCAACAGGGGAGCAAGCTGGTCGGCACCGGTGCCTCCGATCCCCACAACCACATACTTCAGGGGAAATCGGTCGCGATCTCGGGGGACGGGAACACCGCCATCGTCGGCGGGGACCACGACGACGGATACGTCGGCGCTGTCTGGGTTTATACCCGCAGGGAAGGCGCGTGGTTCCAGCAGGGGAGCAAGCTGATCGGCACGGGCGCCGTCGGGGTTGCCCGCCAGGGCAGCTCGGCCGCGATCTCGGCGGATGCGAGCACCGCCATCGTGGGCGGGTACGGCGACAACGCGAATGCCGGCGCCGCGTGGGTCATCGTCAACAGTGGCTGTGGCAAGCCCTGGATCATCGGACAGCCGCAGAGCGAGGGCGTCCAAAGCGGGCAGACCGCCACGCTTTCCGTGACCGCGACGGGCACGGCACCGCTCTCCTACCAGTGGTACCGGGGGGATGCCGGTGACACCTCGACGCCGGTGGGCGGTGACGTGAGTACGTTCACAACGCCGCCGTTGATATCGACGGCCAGCTTCTGGGTGAGGGTCACCAACGCGTGCGGCACTGCCGACTCCGCCACCGCGACGATTTCCGTCGGGTGGCGCGTGCGCCGCCACCTCCAGAGGTCAACGTAGGCGGTAGTGGGCCCTTCATGCACGTTTGGCTCAGTCTGGGGAGTCGCATTTCCAGCGCCATCGCAGAACTCGCTGCCGGCGGCTCCCCGGACAGGCTCCTAGCCCTGCACAATTCCCCCCGCTCTAGGGCTTGCCCAGGTACTTGAGCATCTCGCGCGCGGACTCGGCCTCTTTATCGTTCGGTGCGAGCTGCAGGAAGCGCTCGATGTTGCTCTTTGCCTCTGTGGTGGCGCCCTGGCTCACGTTGATGACAGCCAGGTAGTAGTACGCCTGCGCGTAGTTCGGATCGACTGCGAGGACCTTGCCGAATCTCTACTTGGCTACCACCATGTCATTGACATCGTAGGCCTCGAAAGCCAGTCGCAAGAGGCCGTTGCGTGCAATCGCGGGCTCGATCGGAGCCAGACCCACCAGCGCGTTGATGAGCCCTGCCGGGTCACCCAGATTCAAGCACGCGTTGTACCGAATCCGTATCGCCGCTTCGTTCTTGGGATCCGCCTTCAGGATGTTCTCCGCGGCGGCAGCCGCCTCCGCGTTCTTGCCGATGCGGAGGGCGGCCGTGGCGAGCCCGAGCTGCGACGGCTGGAAGTTCGGGTCGAGGGTGAGGGCCTCCTGGTACTTCGCGAAGGCGCCCGCATAGTCTCCGGCCTTCGAGAGGGCGACACCCTCGTTGTGGATCCTCTTCGCTTCCTCGGTCTGGCGTCCGACTTTGTCCAGATCCTTCAGCGCCTCTGCGGCCTTGGCGTCATCCTTGAGGTTGCGGTAGGCCTTCCACCGAGCCAGCAGGACCGGCTCGTCTGCGGAGCCGAGGGCGATGGCCTTCTCAGCGGCCTCCGCCGCCTCCTGGTTGTGCCCCAGCTCCAGTTGGACCGTGCTCAGCGCCCCCCACGCCTGGCGCAGGTTGGGGTCGTGCCCTACGGACTCTTTGAGCTTCGCCTCGGCAGTTGCGTAATCCTTGGCTTTGAATGCCGTGATACCACTGTTGTACGCGAGGATTGCCGGCTGCGAAGTGGACGCTGCCGGCACGCCGCCGACCGCCGCCGATTCGCCGGGCTGCATCGTCCACTCGTAATACTGGCTGCCCAGCAGGTGCCACTCCTGCTGGGTCTCCATGGACTGGTAGCCTGGACTGTCGAACCGATAGCGGTAGGTCACGTCGATCTTCTCGAAATCCAACGTGAACATGCCCTTCTTGTTGGTTACCTGTATGGCCTTGTAGTCCGGGATCTCCGCCGACGTGGCGGTCACGGTCACCCCTGAAATCGGGTTGCCTTGTGGGTCGACGACCTTGCCGACAAGCTTCGCGAGTCGCTCGGCGGAGGCCAGCGCCGGGACCATCCAGATCAGGAACAGAAGCCATGCCAGTGTGTGCGTCTTGGTGCGCATTGTGATCCCCTCTCTTCCAGGTCGTTTTTTGGTGGCGCCCGTGGCGCTAACGCACCGTCGAGACGCAGTCACTGAGCCGGTCTCGATAGCCACAGGCGGGCCCGTCACAGGCGGGAGTATAGCGCCCGGTACAGCCTTGGCAAGTTGAACCGCGACCGCGTTTCATCACCACCCCAACATCCGCGGGATCGCTTCCGCTTCCGCGGTCAGGAACTCTCCTGCGGGCTCGAGCGACATGACCCCTCCGCCAGGCGCCTTCCGGCCACGCCATTCTAGCCTGCCCGGGGGCGGCCCATGCTGCCATGCGTGGCGTGACCCGAGGAATGATGAGGTGGTCGGATCGCTTCACAAGACGTGATGGTCAGGAGGATCGTCGCTCTCGCTCTCGCGTTCGCCTTGCCGGGCCTCGCCCGGGCGGGGACCGGCTCGAGGATCGTGAAAATCGTCGTTGCGGGGCCGCACGCGCCGCAGGGGGTGGCGACCGAGGTGGTGCTGCCTCCGGGGTGGCAGCTGGGGCAACAGGCGCTCCTCATGGTGTTCCTGCACGACGGGTGGGGGAGCGAGAAGTCGTTCCGCAAGCACGACCTCGCCGCGGTGGCGCTGGGGATGATGCAGGGGGGCGCGATCCCGCCGGTCGTGATCGCGAGCCCCAGGCACAGGGGCACGTTCATCGTTGACAGCCCGCGCGGCCAGATGGAGAGCTTCGTCGCGGAGGACCTGGTGCCGGCGCTGGAGCGCGAGTTCCCCGGGGCGGGCGGCTCGCGGGACCGGCGCTGCCTGTGGGGGATCTCGCTCGGGGGGTACGGGGCGCTCAAGATGGCGCTCCGGCACCCCGACGTGTACGGCCGGGTGGCGGCGCTGGCGCCCTGGGTGCAGCCGCTCGCCTGGGACAGCTACGAGGGCAACCGTACGCTCTGGTCGCGCTGGCTCCTGGAGCCGGTGTTTGGGCACAGTCGGGAGGAAAGCCGCTTCGAGGCGAACGATCTGGTCGTCATCGCGGGCGAGGCAAACCCCGAGCGGGTGCCGGCGATCTACGTCCGCACCGGGTCCCGTGACAAGTGGGAGAAGGGCGCGCAGGAGCTGGTCGCGCTGTTGCGGCGGCGCGGCATCGCCGTGGATGCCGCCTCCATGCCGGGCGCGAAGCACGACTGGCCGGACTGGCGCGCGGCGACGCCCGCGGTGCTCGAGTTCCTCACGAGGTAGATGCGTCCGCCTGCCGCAGCCGGGGCGATGCAGGGTTGCGCTCCGGAAGGCGGGCTGCGAAACTTCGCGGACGCTCGAATCGTAGAGCGGCCGCTGTCGCAGACACGGTAACAAGAGGGAGTGGCGACATGAACGTGCAACACGGTTCGAAGGGTCCCGACCTCAGCGCCTTGAGGATCGACGAGCGCGCCCGCAACAGCGGCGAGAAGAGCACCGCCTGGCGCATCGTTGCGGTGGCCGTCTTCGTGGTGGTGCTCGGGTTCGTCGGGGTGGTGTTCCTGCGGGCGAAGACCCCGGTCGTGGAGCTGGCCACCGCGAAGCCGGCGGGCGAGGGCAGGGCCGCAGCGCTGCTCAATGCCAGCGGCTACGTGACGCCGCGGCGGCGCGCCACGGTGGCGGCGAAGATCACCGCGCGGGTCGTCGAGATGCTCGCCGACGAGGGGATGATCGTGCAGGCCGGCCAGGTGCTGGCCCGGCTCGACGACTCCGACGCTTCCAAGCGGGTGGCCGCGGCGCGGGCGGGGCTCGACGTCGCGCGCGCCAACGTGCCGGTGCTCGAGGTCAACCTGGCCAACGCCGAGCGCGAGCTCAAGCGACAGCAGGACCTCGAGAAGGACGGCGTGGCCAGCGTGCAGGCTCTGGACCTGGCGCGGACGACGCGTGACGGGCTGAAAGCCCAGATCGCCGCGGCCCATGAGGGGGTGCTCCAGGGGCAGGCCAACGTCGCCATGGCCGAGCAGGACGTGGAGAACTGCACGGTCCGGGCGCCGTTCGCGGGGATCGTGGTCTCCAAGGATGCGCAGCCCGGCGAGATGGTGTCGCCCGTCTCGGCGGGCAGCGGGTACACGCGCACGGGGATCGCGACCATCGTGGACATGGACTCGTTGGAGATCGAGGTGGACGTCAGCGAGTCGTACATCGCCCGGGTTACTCCGGCCCAGAAAGTAGTGGCGACGCTCGACGCCTACCCCGACTGGCAGATCCCCGCCCGGGTGCGCACGGTGATCCCGACCGCCGACCGCCAGAAGGCGACGGTGAAGGTGAGGATCTCCTTCGAGGCCCTCGATCCGCGCATCCTGCCGGACATGGGGGTCAAGGTCGCCTTTCTGGGCGAGGAGCGCCGTTCCGACCAGCCCCCGGTGCAGGCGCTGGTCCCGCGGGAGGCTGTGCGGGAAGTTCAGGGCAAGCAGGTGGTGTTTACCTACCGTGATGGAGCACTCGAGCGGCGCGCGGTGAGCGTCGGCTCGGCCAGAGGATCCGATTTGGAGATCACGGCGGGGCTCTCGCCCGGGGACCAGGTTGTCGTCAGGGGTCCCGAAGGGCTGCACGACGGCGAGCGGGTGAAAGTCAAGTAGTGGAGGCGTGAAAGCCTGGGTGGTAGGAGGGCACGATGGTTCGAGTTGACGGGAAGGGCAACGGCGAAAGCCTGATCCAGGTGCGGGACCTGGACAAGAAATACCAGCGCGGGAGCGAGGAGATCGACGTCCTCCAGGGGCTCAACCTTGACGTGGACAAGGGCGACTTCGTGGCGTTCATGGGTCCCTCGGGCTCGGGCAAGACCACGCTGCTGAACCTGCTGGGCGGGCTCGACCTGCCGAGCGCCGGCAGCATCACGGTGGCGGGCGATGAGATCACTCACATGTCGGCGAGCAAGCTCACCGCGTGGCGCGCGCGACACGTGGGGTTCATCTTCCAGATGTACAACCTGATCCCGGTCCTGACCGCGTTCGGCAACGTCGAGCTTCCGCTGCTGCTGACCAGGCTGTCCAAGGCGGACCGCCGCAGGCACGTCGAGGCGGTGCTCGGAGTCGTGGGCCTGTCCGACCGCCTGGACCACTACCCCAGGCAGCTGTCGGGCGGCCAGGAGCAGCGCGTGGCGATCGCGCGCGCCATCGTCGCCGATCCCACCTTCCTGCTCTGCGACGAGCCCACGGGCGACCTGGATCGGAAGAGCGCGGAGGAAATCATGGACCTCGTCGAGCGCCTGGTCCACGAGCACGGCAAGACGGTGCTGATGGTCACCCACGACCCGCGCGCGGCCGAACGGGCACACACGGTGCTCCACCTCGACAAGGGGGTCCTCGTCGAGGGAGCGGGGGGCGGCGCATGAAGTTCTTCCGCCTGGTCTTGGCGCAACTGCTGCGCAAGAAGGTGCGCACCACGCTGACCATCGGCTCGTTCACGGTCGCGCTCTTCCTGTACGGCCTGCTGGTCACGATCCGCGGAGCGTTCTCGGGGGGCGCAGACGTGGCGGGCGTCGATCGCCTCACCGTCATCAACAAGACCTCGCTGATCATGCCGCTGCCGTTCTCGTACCGCGACCGGATCCTGAGGGTGCCGGGCGTGTCCGGCGTGACGTACGCGACGTGGTTCGGGGGCGTGTACCAGGACGAGAAGAACTTCTTCCCCCAGTTCGGCGTGGACAAGGACACCTGGTTCGACGTGTACGCGGAGTACGTCCTTCCGAAGGACCAGCGCGAGGCGTTCCTGCGCGACCGCCAGGCCTGCCTGGCCGGCAAGAGCCTCGCGAAGCGATTCGGCTTCAAGGTCGGGGACAGGCTTCCCCTGAGGGGCACGATCTGGCCCGGCGCATGGGAGTTCAACGTTGCCGGCATCTACGAGGGCAACAGACCGGAGGTGGACACGACCGGCCTGCTGTTCCGCTTCGACTACCTGGAGGAGCGGCGTCAGTTCGGGAAGGGCACGGTCGGCTGGTACGTCGTGAGACTCGCCAACCCGGACGACGCGGTCAAGGTCACCAGGACGATCGACGAAGGGTTCGCGAACTCCCCGTTCGAGACGCTCACCCAGACGGAGAAGGCTTTTGCCACCGCGTTCGCCAAGCAGATGGGAAACATCGAGTTCCTGGTCATGACCATCGGGTCGGTGGTGTTCTTCACGCTCTTGCTGGTCACGGGGAACACAATGGCCATCGCGGTACGGGAGCGGACCGGGGAACTGGCGGTGCTCAAGACGGTCGGGTTTTCGGGCCCGGGCGTGCTGGCGCTCATCCTGGCGGAGGCGGTCCTGATCGCGGGGCAGGGCGGCCTCATCGGCCTCGGCCTCGCCAAGCTCTTCACCCTCGGGGGCGACCCGACTCGCGGGCTGCTGGGGACCTTCTACCTGTCTTGGGGATCGCTGGGCCTGGGTTTCATGCTGGCCCTCGGCGTCGGGGCGGTCGCGGGCATCCTGCCCGGCGTCGCGGCGATGAGGCTGCGGGTCGCCGACGCGCTGCGGAGGGTGTGAGATGGCCATCCCGATCACCTACAACGTGCGCAGCGTCCTCCAGCGCTGGACCTCGGTCATCGTGGCGGTCCTCGGCATCGCGGGAACCGTAGGGGTGTTCGTGGCGATGCTCGCGATGGCGAACGGCTTCCGGGCCACGCTGGTGGCGTCCGGGTCGCCTCGCAACGCGATCGTCCGCAGGGCCGGCGCCGACTCCGAGATGGTAAGCGCGGTTTCGCTCGACCAACTTCGCGTGATCGAGAGCGCGGCCGGGGTCGCGCGCGATGGGCGCGGACCGCTGGTCTCAGGGGAGGTCGTGGTGATCGCGGCGTTCCCCCTGGCGAGCACGGGCACCGACGCCAACGTGCAGGTGCGTGGCGTCTCGCCGCGGGCCCTGGAGGTGCGGGACAACGTCCGCATCGCCGGCGGGCGGTTCTTCCAGCCGGGGCTGGCCGAGCTCGTAGTCGGACGAAACGCCGTGCGCACGTACGCGGGGCTCGGCCTCGGAAGCACGGTTCGCTTCGGGGGCGGCAACTGGGCGGTGGTCGGCGTGTTCGACGCCGGAGGCAGTGCTTTCGACTCCGAGGTGTGGTGCGACGCCAACGTGCTCAGCGAGGTCTACAAGCGGCCGACGAACGTTTTCCAGTCGGTGACCGCGCGCCTCGACTCGAGCTCTGCGCTGGGCCAGTTCAAGGATGCGCTGACGTCCGACCCGCGGCTCTCCGTGCAGGTCGAGCGAGAGACGGAGTACTACGAGCGGCAGTCGCGGACCCTGACGATGCTCATCAAGGTGCTGGGCTTCCTGGTCGCCGCCGTGATGGGGATCGGCGCGGTGTTCGGCGCGCTCAACACCATGTACTCGGCTGTTTCGGAGCGCTCGCGGGAGATTGCCACGATGCGGGCACTCGGGTTCGGCGGCGGGGCCGTGGTTCTCTCGTTCGTGATCGAGTCGCTCTTCATCGCCTTCGTGGGCGGTGTGGTGGGCTGCCTGGCGGTGCTGCCGATGAACGGGTTCACAACGGGAACCATGAACTGGCAGACGTTCTCGCACCTGGCGTTCGCCTTCAAGATCACGCCCGCGCTGATCGGGCAGGGGATCGTCTTCGCGCTTCTGATGGGCCTGATCGGAGGCGTCCCGCCAGCCATCCGCGCCGCTCGGCGTCCCGTCGCGGTTGCCCTGCGGGAACTGTGAAGCCGGCTCGCCTGTGATTGCGAGCCTGCCGCAGGCAGGCGTCGGGATGACATCAGAGGGACTGGGGGGACAGATCCTCCCATTCGGGATTGGCCGATTCAATCAGTGCGATCTTCTTGTCGCGCCGCCAGGACTTGATTTGCTTCTCGCGAGCGATGGCCGCGATTGGGTTCGGTGTACTTTCGAAGTAGACAAGTGTTGTGATTTTGTACCTCGCGGTGAAACCCGGGATCAGGCCCTGCTTGTGCTCGTACACGCGTCTACGCAGGTCATTCGTGATGCCGGTGTAGAGGGTGCGAGACCGGCTGGCCATGATGTAGACGAAGAACAGCCGCATCGGCCGAAGTCCACCCTTGTCGTTGTCATCCCGAGCGCAGCGAGGGATCTGGGAGGGGGAGACGGACACGAGCCTCCACCCACCCAGATCCCTCGGCCTGCCTAGGGCAGGTCTCGGGATGACATCGTGGACCGGGGCGGGCGGCCGCTACGGTCTGCTCCTCAAGTCTCGAGCGCCGCGCCTCAAGCCTGGGCGGCCGGTTGGGACGTCAGAACTTCAGGCCGATGCCGATCCAGTAGTTCGGCCCGGTGAAGTCCGTGTCCGCGGTGACCTCCGGCGCGGGGGCGAGGGAGCCGCTCGCCGGCACCGTGTTCGTCATCCGCGCCCAGACGTAGGCCCCGCCGAACTCCAGGTACCACTTGTCTTTGGAGGAGAGCGGCACGTCGATGCCCACGCCGGCGGAGTAGGTCGGGAACCACCCGTCGTTGTTGACGACGAGCAAATCCTCGTTGATGAACTCGTTCTGGAGGTTGAGCGTGGTGCGGTCCTTCTCGTACCCGTACCCGATGCCGCCGTAGATGAACGGCACGACCTTGGTGCAGGAGGGGCAGGGAAGGAAGTGAGCGACTGCGTAGACGTCGAAGTACGTGTTGTACCTCTGCTCGAACGAGAGCTCGGCGGGGCCCGCCTCGGTCGGAATGGTGGCCGTGCCCTTGATGGCGCCCTGGCTGTAGTCGAGCTGCACCCCGACCTTCCAGTAGGGGGACACGCGCTTGAAGTACTGCGCTCCGAGGCTGAGGTTGGTGACATCGCTCCAGTCGTCGAAGTTCGTCCCGAGCATCTCGTTGATCTGCTGGATCTGGTCGTTCGTGGTCGTCTGCTTCGGGAAGCTCTGCTGAACGTAGAAGGTGAAGTACGAAGGTGACGGGTCGCCCGCGTACGCCGGCACGCTGCCGGCGAAGGCAAGGCAGACCACGAGAGCCGCCCAGACCAGCACGCGTCCGGCGCTCCTCGGCCGGCCGGGGCGAAGACACAGGGGGCCACATCCGCGTGTTGAGACCGTTGGCTTTTTCATGGCCGGATCTTATGACGAAACGCGGCGGGAGGCAATCGAGACCCGCCGCCCCGGCAGCCTCTCGTTTGCCGGCGTTCTTGGCCGCTGCTAGGATGGCGGGGCCCGCCCTGCGGGCCGTATGGCAACCCACGAAACGCTGTTGATCCTGGACTTCGGCGCCCAGTACACCCAGCTCATCGCGAGGAGGGTGCGCGAGCTGGGTGTGTTCAGCGAGATCCGCAGGGGCGACCTTCCGGCAAACGTTATCAAGACTCTCTCGCCCATTGGTGTCGTGCTCTCCGGCGGGCCCGCCTCGATCTACGAGGTGGGCGCGATCCAGCCCGATCCGGGCGTGTTCGCGCTCGGTGTGCCGGTGCTGGGGCTGTGCTACGGCCAGCAGGCGATGGCGCACCTGCTGGGCGGGCGGGTCGAGCCTGCCGGGAGCCGCGAGTACGGCGCCGCGGAGCTGGAAGCCGACCTCACATGCCCGCTGTTCGCGGGCACGAAGGCTGTGCAGCGGGTGTGGATGTCCCACGGGGACAGGGTCGAGCAGCTTCCCGAGGGCTTCAGAATCGTCGGGCACACGTCCAACGCGCCGGTTGCGGCGATGGCCGACGAGACGCGCCGCCTCTACGGGATCCAGTTCCACCCGGAGGTCCGGCACACCGAAATGGGCGGCAGGATCCTCGACAACTTCCTCTCAGCGTGCAGGGCGCGGCGCGACTGGAACCCGGCCTCGATCAGGCGCGAGGCGGTCTCGCGCATCCGCGAGAGGGTACCGGAGGGTCGCATCATCGTGGCGCTCTCGGGCGGGGTGGACTCCTCGGTGACCGCCCTGCTGTGCCGCGAGGCGGTGGGGGAGCGCACGGTCCCGATCTTCGTGGACACCGGCCTGCTGCGCATGGACGAGGGCGACGCCGTGCAGCGCCGCTTCGACGGGTTCGGGCTGAAGGTGGACCGGATCAACGCGGCGGACCGGTTCTTCGCTTGTCTGGCCGGCGTGGAGGACCCCGAGGAGAAACGGCGGCGGATCGGGCACGAGTTCATCGCCGTGTTCGAGGAGGAGGCGAGGCGTTTCCCGGACGCGCGCTTCCTGGCGCAGGGAACGCTCTACCCGGACGTGATCGAGTCCACTTCGGTACGCGGTCCCTCGGCGATGATCAAGACGCACCACAACGTCGGCGGGCTGCCGGAGCGGCTGGGCCTCGAGCTGGTCGAGCCTCTGCGGGAGCTGTTCAAGGACGAGGTGCGCCGCGTGGGGGAGGAGCTGGGCCTGCCGCAGGAGTTCGTCTGGCGGCACCCGTTCCCGGGTCCGGGCCTCGCCGTGCGCATCCTCGGGGACGTGACCCCCGAGCGGGTGGGTCTGCTGCAGCGCGCCGACGCGATCTTCATGGACGAGATCCGGACGGCCGGGCTCTACCGCGAGATCGCCCAGGCGGCCACGGTGCTGCTGCCGGTGCGGACCGTGGGCGTGATGGGGGACCGGCGAACGTACGAGAACGTGGCCGCGCTCCGAGCCGTGACGACCGAGGACTTCATGACCGCGGACTGGTACCGCTTCCCGCCCGAGGTTCTCGACCGGGCGGCGCGGCGGATCGTCAACGAGGTCCGTGGCATCAACAGGGTGGTCTACGATGTGACGTCGAAGCCACCCGGCACCATCGAGTGGGAGTGATGCATGGCTGTCAGCTGTGAGCTTGCTCAAAGGCCGCCGGTTCAGCCATACCCGGCGGAGCTGCTCGGCTACGTCAGGCCGGGCCACGGCGCGGTGGGATTGCGCCGGGACACCGTGGGAGGTGAGCAGTGGCGAAGCGCAGGGTCATCATCATGGGAGCCGCGGGACGGGACTTTCACAACTTCAACTGCCTCTTCCGGAACAACCCGGAGGCGGAAGTGGTGGCGTTCACCGCCACCCAGATCCCCGACATCGAGGGCCGGGTCTACCCCCCCTCGCTGGCGGGGTCGCTCTACCCTCAGGGGATCCCCATCTACCCTGAGCACGATCTCGAGAAGCTGATCAAGCAGCACGAAGTTGACGACGTGTGGTTCTCGTACTCGGACGTGTCCCACCAGTACGTGATGGACAAGGGCGCGCACGTCGTGGCGTGGGGCGCCAACTTCGGCATCTGCTCGGTCCAGCACACGATGCTGAAGTCTACAAAGCCGGTCATCGCGATCTGCGCGGTCCGCACCGGTGTCGGGAAGTCGCAGACCACGCGGTACGTGTCGAGCATCCTGAAGAAGCTCGGCAAGAAGGTCGTGGCCGTGCGTCACCCGATGCCATATGGGGATCTGGCCGCCCAGGCGTGCCAGCGGTACGAGAAGTACGAGGATCTCGACAGGTACGACTGCACCATCGAGGAGCGGGAGGAGTACGAGCCGCACATCGACAGCGGTTTCATCGTCTATGCGGGGGTGGACTACGAGATGATCCTGCGCGAGGCGGAGAAGGAGGCCGACGTCATCCTCTGGGACGGCGGCAACAACGACACGCCGTTCTTCAAGCCCGACCTGCACATCACGCTGGTGGACCCCCACCGGCCCGGCCACGAGCTGACCTACTACCCGGGCGAATCCAACTTCCTCATGGCGGACCTGCTGCTGGTCAACAAGGTGCAGACCGCCGACCCCGTCAAGGTCGAGGAGGTTCTCGACACGTGCCACATGTACAACCCCAGGGCCCGTGCCATCAAGTGCGCCTCCAAGATCTTCGTGGACAGGCCCGAGCTGATCGCCGGCAAGAAGGCGCTGGTGGTGGAGGACGGTCCGACGCTCACCCACGGCGGGATGACCTACGGGGCCGGGTGGTTCGCGGCCAGGAACGCCGGCGCTTCGGAGATCGTGGACCCCAAGCCGTACGCGGTCGGGAGCATCGCCGAGACCTACAAGAAGTACCCCAATTCGGGCCAGATCCTCCCGGCGATGGGCTACTCGGACCAGCAGATCGCGGACCTCGAGGCGACGATCAACGCCACGCCGTGCGACGTGGTGGTCGAGGGCACGCCAATCGACCTGACGCGAATCCTGAAGGTGAACAAACCGATCGCCGAGGTGACGTACGAGCTGGAAGAGCTCGAGCCCGGGGTCATCGAGCAGATGGTGAAGAAGGTCATCAAGTAGGCGGGACGTCTACTGGCCAAGGTAGGGGCGGGGCTCGTCCCCGCCCTTTCCTTCGTCCAGGCGTACCGCGCAATAGAATGCGGCCTACTGTGATTGCCTTGCAAGAGGAGGCTTGGAAACCATGACGGCGATGGGGCAGCCGGAGGCAACCGAATACGCGCCGTACTTCAAGCGCTACGTGATCCTCGTGCGCGGCGGCGACATCCTGAAGACTCTTGCCGAACAGTCAACGACCATAAGCCGCGCGCTGGCGGCGGTTCCGGAGGACCGGGCCGGCTTCCGGTACGCGGAGGGGAAGTGGACCGTTCGCGAGGTGCTGGGGCACTGCACCGACGCGGAGAGGGTCTTCGCCTACCGCGCGCTATGCATTGCCCGCGGCGAGAAAGCCGCGCTGCCCTCGTTCGACGAGAACGAGTACGCCCGCACCTCCGGGCACGACGGGATCCCTCTATCGGAGCTTCTGGATGAGTTCGAGACCGTCCGCAAGGCGACCGTCCACCTTCTCGCGCACCTCCCGGCCGAGGCGTGGCTTCGAACGGGTGTGGCGAGCGCGAAGCCGGTGTCGGTGCGCGCCCTCGCGTTCATCATGGTGGGGCACGTCGCGCACCACCTTGCGATCCTCCGCGAGCGCTACGGGGTGGCGGCGGGGGCCTGACCACCGGCGGCCTCGCTTCGAGGCCCGCGGCCGCTCTGGACAACGGCGAGCCGGTCTGCGGTGAGCCCTAGTTGGAGCCGCGGATGGAGGGTGGCGCGAGGATCTCCTGCGCGCCGGCGAGCACCTGAAACGTCATCCCCGGGGGCTCGATGTGCGACGCGTTGCCGTCGAAGTGGCAGGGGAGCCGCACGGCCGTCTCCAGCTCCAGGCGTGTGAAGCGCAGCTCGTGGCACCCGGGCTTCTTCGCCACGGTGCCCTGCACCGCGGCCACGAGGCGGGCGAGCCGGGTCGGCACGCCCGTCGCCTCGACGAGCAACGCGTCCAGTGCGCCGTCGTCGGGCAGCGCGGCGGGTGTGAGCCGAAACCCGCCTCCGGTGGTCACGCCGCTGTGGATGGCCAGGATGGTCATCCGGCCCCGATACTTGAAGGGGCCGGTCGAGAGGGCGATCTCGGGGCAGTCGTAGCTGAACAGCGTCCCGACCGCGGCGGCGAGGTAGCCGGCGATCCCGCGCACGATCTTGATACGTGTGGAGTTGACGTTGATCGCACCCAGCAGGCCGATGCCTATGGCGTTGAGAACGACGCGGTCCCCAGCGCGAATGAGGTCGAACCGCCGAGTCGCTCCGGCGGTGATGACCTGCGCCGCGTCCTCGAGGTTGAGAGGGACCCCCACAGTCCGGGCGACGTCGTTGCCGGTACCAACTGGCAGGAGGCCGAGAACCGCGCCGCCGGCGTCGTGAAGGCCCTGGACCGCCTCACAGAAGGTGCCGTCCCCGCCGGCGACGACGACCAGTGTCTCGCCGAGCTTCACGGCCTCGGCGGCAAGCTGGGTGGCGTGGCCGGGGGCCTCGGTGAAAACAAAGGGCGGGTCGAACCCCACCGCTCGCAGGCGCGCGTGCATGCGCGGCCACTGCCTGCCGAGCCGCCCGCCGGCGGCCGCCGGGTTCACCACAAGGAGCATTCGGGAATTATAGAGGACTTCGCCGGCAGACGCACAAAATGCAAGCGTGACCGGATCACCAGGGGCTAGAATCGGCCATGCCCGATTTCGACGCCGTCGTCGTCGGTTGCGGACCAGGCGGAAACACCGCCGGCTACCGGCTGGCGGCGGCCGGCGCCAGGGTGCTGATGCTCGAGCGGGGTGCGCTGCCGCGCCACAAGGTGTGCGGCGGCGGCTTGTCGCGCAAGACCCTGCGTGAGCTGCCGTATCCGGTGACCCAGGTGGTGGAGCGCGAGATCACCGGGGCGTACATCGCCTACGGCGGCGCGCGGCCGATCTCCTGCCGGCAGGAGGGCATCGGGGCGATGGTGCAGCGCAGTAGGTTCGATGCCTTCATGACAGGAAAGGCGGTCGAGACCGGCGCCACGCTGTGGGAGCGGTGCACGTTCCAGGGCTACGAGAGCCGGGATCGGTTGATAACGGTCCGCACCGACCGCGGCACGGTGAACGCGCGGGTGCTGGTGGGGGCCGACGGCGTCCACAGCGACGTCCGCAAACAGCTCTACCCGGACGCGCGACCGAAGCTGGTGCCCGCCATCGAGGCCCTCCTCGTGCCCCCGGCGGGGGTGCTCGAGCAGCTCGGCGAGAACTGCATCTTCGACCTGGGGATCATCCCGGGCGGCTACGGCTGGGTTTTCCCCAAGCGGGACCACCTCAACGTCGGGCTGTACCGGTTCGCCAAGCGCCGGGACAACCTCGCGATGAAGGCGCTGCTCGAGAGCTTCATCGCCCGCTACCGGATCCTCAGGGACCACCGCGAGGCCAAGGTCAAGTCCCACGTGATCCCGGTGCGCCCGGTGGCCGCAAGGCTCGCGAAGGACAACGTGATCCTCATCGGCGATGCGGCCGGGGTGGGGGAGGCTTTCTACGGCGAGGGGATCTACTACGCCGTGAGGAGCGGCAACCTCGCGTCGGCGGCGGTGCTGTCGTACCTGGAAGGGCTCGGCGAGCTCTCGACGTACGACCGGTCAATGCGCGGGCTGCGCCGCGACCTCTTCTTCTCGCGCCTGACCGGGAGGCTGTTCTACCTCTCGCCCCGCCTCGGCCACCGGTACGGGGTGCGAACCAGGAAGGTGAGCGACCTCTTCACGGGCGTGATCGCGGGCACCGTGAGCCCCGCCAGGTGCCTGCTGACGTTTCTCGCGCTTGCCCCGTACTGGCTCGCGTCCGCGAAAAAGCGGCCCGTCGCCTCGCCGCTCTTCGACTAGGGGAAAACAAGGGAGGGGAAAAGGGACACGGGGCCAGGGGAAGAGGGACTGGTTTGCCTGGTTGCCTTGCCTTTTGCCTCTGCGTTCTTGCCCCTACAGAGCCAACGTCCGCCCGCCGTCCAGGGTCAACACCTGCCCGGTCATGGTCTCGGTGCCCTCGAGCAGGTAGCGGACGGCGCGGGCGATCTCGCTGCCGCCGCCCTCGCGTTGAAGCAGGGTGCGGGCAAGAAGCTTCTTCCGCGTCGCCTCGTCGTAGTCGTCCGGGAAGATCGCGATCCCGGGAGCCACCGCGTTGACCCGCACCTCGGGCGCGAGCTCCACGGCCAGGCAGCGGGTGGCCGCGATCAGGGCCGCCTTGGAGATGGAGTAGGCAATGTGGTCGCGCAGCGGGAACACACCGTAGATGTCGACGATGTTCACCACCACGCCTCGACGCGCGCGCAGGAGCGACGCGCAGGCCTGGGTGAGGAAAAGCGGTGCCTGGAGGTTCGTTCGCAGGACGTCGGAGAAGCGGGACGCGGTGAGGTCCGCAAAGGGAGTCCGCGGAAAGACCGCCGCGCTGTTGACCAGCGCATCGAGGACCCCGAGTTCCTCCTGCACGCGTGCGACGACCGCCGCCCGTGCCCCGGCATCGTCGAGGTCGGCCTCGATGGCAAGGGTGCGGCACCCCTTGCCCTGCAGCTCCTCGACGAGCAGACGGGCAGGTTTTGCCGACGCGCGGTAGGTGAACGCCACTTGCCAGCCCGCCGTGGCGAGCTCGGTGACGATGGCTCGCCCGACGCGGACCGCGCCGCCCGTGACCAGCGCGACCCGGGCCGGGCGGTTCACTCCTTCAGCTCCACGGCCAGAGGCTGCGGGGGATGGGGGTCCTTGGCCACAAGCGTGCGGGCGAGCTCGGCGAGAGTGATCTTCAGCACGGGGTGGGAGAGAGTCGGCGCGAGATCGGCGAGAGGCACCGCGACGAAAGGCTCCTTCGCCACGAGCGGGGAAGGCAGCTCGACGGCCCCGAAGTTGCCGGCGAGGCCCTCGACCAGCACCAGGTCGAGGTCAACGCTGCGCGGCCCGTAGGGGCGCTGGGGGTCACGATGGCGGCCGAGGATCTCCTCGATGAAGCGCAGAGCACCCGGGACCTTCTGCGGCTCGTCGTTCTCAATCTCGGCCGCAAGGTTCCAGAAGTCGGGCTGGTTGGCGTCGCCCACCGGCGCAGTGCGGTAGACGGGGGAGACGGCCGTCACGCGAAAGCGGCGGCGAAGCTCCGCGAGCGCGCGCGTCAGGTTGTGGCGCGGTTCGATGTTCGAGCCGATCGAGACGAACATTCGCATCAGGCGGACCGTCCCTCGCGGCTCCGTTCGATCTCGACGCCAACCGCGTCGGCGAAGCGGACCGCGCCCGGCTTGGCCACCCTCACCGTCACCGAGGCGGCCCGGGGAAAGTCGGTCAGGATGGCGGATGCGATCCGCTCGGCCAGCGTCTCGACGAGCTGGAAGCTGCTGCCCTCCACCAGCTGTTGGACCCGCTTGCTCACGGCCCGGTAGTCGAGGGCGAGCGCCGGGTCGTCCGCCACGGCGGGAGGGGCGCAGTCGGCAGTCATCTGCAGGTCGATGCGCACCTTCTGCATCACCTGCCGCTCCCAGGGCTGCAGCCCGATGACGCAGTAGAGCTCGAGCCCCTGCACGAAGACCCGGTCCGCCATGAACCCTCCGTGAATAAGTCTATCAGCGGTCCGTGCGGTACCCTGCTGCCGGGGAGCGACGTGATGGGCACCCGTTGGGTTCCTCTGGTCGCCGCGGTGGAGTGGCACGCCGGCCACCGGGGCTTTGAACGGCCGGCGACGGTGCTGGAGGCTGGAGCGAGGCTCGAGCTGACGGTCGAGTCGGTTTCCTCGGTCGGTCCTGCCGTGGCGGGGTTTCCCGCCCGGAGGGTCTTCATCACGAGAGACAGCAGCGGGCGACGTTTGCGCATTCGGATCGACGGGGAGGGCCGCACCAGCGTCGAGGCGGAGGCCAAGGGCTGAGACACCGGCTCTGCTACCATGGCCGGGCCATGGATAGCCTGGTTCTCCGGCTACCGCAGATCGTCATCCAGCTGCTGGCTTTCGCCCTGGCGCTCTCGGTCCACGAGTCGGCCCACGGATGGGTGGCCGAACGCCTGGGCGATCCCACCGCCCGCTGGCTCGGCCGCATCACGCTGAACCCCATCAAGCACGTGGACCTCATCGGGACGATCATCTTCCCGCTGATGCTGGCGGTTCTGGGCGCGCCGGTCATCGGCTGGGCGAAGCCAGTCCCGTTCGTGTCGCGCAACCTGCGCAACCAGCGGCGCGACCCCGCGCTCGTGGCGCTTGCCGGGCCCGTCTCCAACGTGGCCCTGGCCGTCGCCGCCACCCTCGTGCTGCTGGGCGTCAAGGTTCTGATGCCGGACTTCCGCCCTCTCCTGTTCGCCATGATCTCGGTGGGTGCGCAGGGGGCCCCGGGCGTGGCTGCGCCCCTGATCTACCTGCGTTTCTCCCTGGCGTGGATCAACCTCGTGCTGGCGGTGTTCAACCTCATCCCCATCCCTCCCCTGGACGGGAGCCACGTCGTCGGGGCGCTGCTCCCACCCGCGCTGCACTGGCAGTGGGTCCAGCTGCAACGATGGGGCATGCTGCTTCTTTTCGTGCTCTTGTGGAGCGGGTTCCTGGGCATCATCCTGAGGCCGTTCATGACCGGTTTGCTATGGATCCTGGGCTTCTAGCACCCGACCAGCCAGCGGGGCCGACCGTCGTGCTGCCGGTCTTCGAGGGCCCGCTTGACCTGCTCCTGCATCTCGTGCGGGAGGAGAAGGTCTCGATCTGGGACATCCCGATCGCGAAGATCTGCGAGGCGTACCAGCAGACGCTGCACGAGATGGAGGAGCTGGACCTCGAGGTGGCCGGTGATTACCTGGTGTACGCCGCATGGCTGCTGCTGATCAAGTCCCGCATGCTGCTGCCACGCCACGAGGGGGAGGAAAAGGACCCGAGGCAGGAGCTGGTCGAGCGCCTGGTGGAGTACGAGAAGGTCAAGAGGGCGGCCGCCGAGCTGGCAGGCCTCGCCGAGTTGCGGCGCGGTGTCGAACCGGTGCGCTTCGCAGCGCCGCTGGCACCGGCGGAGGTGGAGCTCGACTTGGAGGAGGTGGACGTGATCGCGCTCGCGAGAGCGCTGCGCGAGGTGCTGGAGCGGCACCTGCGCGAGCACCCGCCCGCGCTTCAGCTCGAGCCGATGCGCTTCTCGGTGCAGGAAAAGATCGTGGAGCTCTTCGAGCTGGTGAGCCGACAGCGCAGCTTTCCGCTGCTCTCCCACCTGCTGACCCGCCCCGACCGGTTGGAGAGCGTCACGCTGCTGGTGGCGGCGCTCGAGCTGGTCCGGCTCCGGACCGCCGACGCGCACCAGCGCGAGCCGTTTGCCGAGATATACCTGACCCCGACAGGCGCGCCCCTCCCGATGGATGTCCTGAGCGATGCCTGAGACCATGGACCTCGCGGCGATGGTCGAGGCAGTTCTCGCGGTGGCGGGCGAACCGGTGACCCTCGAGGCCCTGCTGGTGGTGGCAGGGGAGGGGACCGAGCGGGCCCAACTGGAGGAGGCGGTCGAGGCCGTGCGCCGCCGCCACGAGCAGGAGGGCAGCGGTGTCCAGGTCGAGAGCGTCGCCGGAGGGTTCCGGCTCGCGACCCGGCCCGAGCACGAGGGAGCGCTGCGGGAGTACCTGGGCTATCGCTCGCGGGCGCGCCTGTCGCAGGCGGCCCTCGAGACCCTGGCGATCGTCGCCTATCGCCAGCCGATCACGCTGCCCGAGATCAACTTCCTGCGCGCCGTGAACTCCGCCGCGGTGGTGCGCACGCTCCTGGAGCGCAAGCTGGTCATGGTTGCGGGCCGAAAGCAGGTCGTGGGCACGCCCCTGGTCTACCGAACGAGCAAGGAGTTCCTAGTACACTTCGGGTTGCTCGACCTCTCCGCGCTCCCCACGCCGGAGGAGGTGGAGCAGGTCGCCGGGGAAGGTGCCAGTGAGCCTTGAGCGGCTGCAGAAGCTCATCGCGCGCGCCGGCGTTTGCTCCCGCCGCGAGGCAGAGGAGTTGATCCGCGAGGGCAGGGTGACCGTCAACGGCCGCCGGGCGGAGCTCGGGGAGCAGGCCGACATCGGAACAGACTCGGTGAAGATCGACGGGAAACGCCTCAAGCCCCCGCAGCGCTCACGCTACATCCTGCTCCACAAGCCCACCGGCTACGTGACCACGACCGCGGACCCCGAGGGGCGCCCGACCGTCCTGGACCTGCTCGGGGGCAAGGTGACGGAGAGGATTTATCCGGTGGGCCGCCTGGACTACCACTCCGAGGGCCTCGTGATCCTCACCAACGACGGGGCGTTCGCCTTGCGTGTCGCGCACCCGCGCTACGGCGTGATGCGCGAGTACCTGGCCAAGGTGCGCGGCGTCCCCGACGCGGACGACCGCGCCAAGCTCGAGCGGGGCGCGGTAATCGAGGGGCAGCGGGTGATTCCGCACGGGCTCGAGCTGGTGCGCCCGACCGCCACGGGGATGAACTCGTGGTGGCGGGTGGTCGTGGGGGAGGGGACGACCCACGAGGTGCGGGAGATGTTCAAGAGGGTCGGCCACCCCGTACAGAGGCTGATCCGCAGTGCCATTGGGGAACTTCGGGACGCATCGCTGCGGCCGGGGCAGTGGCGTGAGCTCACGGAGGACGAGATCGAGGTGCTACGCCGTGGGGGACGGCGGGGCGGGAGGCAGGACAATGCGCGGACTCAAGGTGCCGGAGTACATCCGGAAGCTGGCCATCTACGTGCCGGGCAAGCCCATCGAGGAGGTGCAGCGGGAGCTCGGGGTGAGCGACATCGTGAAGCTCGCCTCGAACGAGAACCCTCTCGGGCCGTCGCCGAAGGCGGTCGCCGCGATCGAGAAGACCCTCGCCAACCTGCACCGCTACCCGGACGGAAGCGGGTACGCCCTCCGCAAGGTCCTCGCCGCGCGCCACGGCGTTGACATCGAGCAGATCATCCTGGGCAGCGGCTCGGTCGACATCATCGAGATGCTGGCCCGCGCCTTCCTGGCGGACGGCGATGAGGCGGTCTACTCGCAGCAGTCGTTCGTGTCCTACCAGCTTGCGGTCGACCAGGTGAACGGCCGCGCCGTGACCACCCCCGCGACCGGTGGGCGGGCTCACGACCTGCCGGCAATGGCGAAGGCGGTGAGCGACCGCACGAAGCTGGTCTACCTGGCCAACCCGTGCAACCCGACGGGTACCTGGTTCACCCGTAGGGAGCTCGACCGCTTCCTCGCCGAGGTCGACGACCGCGCTCTTGTCGTCGTCGACCAGGCGTACCACGAGTACGTCAACCGGCCCGAGTACCCCGATGCCCTCGATGACGTCAAGCGCGGACGCAACGTCATGGTGCTGCGAACGTTCTCGAAGGTTTACGGGCTCGCAGGCCTCCGGGTCGGCTACGGCATGGCCTCACAGGAGGTCATCGCCACCGTCAACCGCGTGCGCTCGCCTTTCAACACCTCCTCGCTGGCACAGGTGGCCGCGATTGCGGCGCTGGGCGGCGAGGAGTGGGTCGTAAAGTCGCGGGAGCACAACCTGCGCGAGCTCGAGTACCTGCAGGGCGAGCTGGCCCGGCGCGGAGTCCGGTTCACGCCCTCGGTGACC
>JALHTD010000167.1 GCA_022865555.1 Thermoanaerobaculaceae bacterium
CCTTGAGGGCGGCGAGCGCCGCGTTGATCCCTTGTGTGTCCTTGAGCACCAGCTGGTGGGGATAGATGGTGATGTCGTCATCCGCCGGCGAAAGCGCGGTGAAGCCGGCGTTGAGAGCCTTCTCGATCTCGAGAAGGCCTCTGTTTGCCGATTCAGTCGTGCCGGCCGGAATCGTCTCGGCGCTCAGGTCGAACGCGGTCGCGGCCCGGCGGAAGGCGTCGACACCGGCGGCCAGGCGGGAGACGGCCGCAGCGTCCGCACCGGCCGCAAGTAGTTCGTCCTTCTTCACAGCGGCCGCCAGGTCATCGGCCCTGGCCTTGAGGCTGTAGGGCAGCAGGCCGTCGTCGAGCCGCTCGACGGCGCGGAAGACAAACTTCGCGATATTCGCGAGGTAGGCCCAATCCACGAGGGCCGCGGTCTCGAAGTTGGAGTGGTACGCCTTGTCGTACTCGTCGCTGTAGGTTCCGAACTTCACGCTGGGGATGCCGGCGGCCGTGAACGTCCACTGGTCGTTCCACGAACTGACGGGGATGATCGCCTCGGACCCGTAGGGCAGAAGAGCCGATTGGCGCGAGGCCAGTCCTTCCAGCCAGGGCCGCAGCTCCGGGTTCGAGCGGAGGTTGAGCGGAGCGCCTTTGACCGCCATGGTCTCGAGGTTGATCATCGCCCGGACCCGGCCGGCCCAATCCGGGTGCGCGTGGGTGGCCGCCCACCAGGCTCCGGTGATCCACTCGTAGTACGCATTCGTGTAGCCGAACTCCTCGCCTACCGTCGCCAGAAACACGACGGTCGTCTTGGGGCGGTATTCGCTCGCGCGCATCGCTCTGGCGATCGTGAGCATGTTGACCAGCCCGCCCGTGTCGTCCGCGCCGGCGCGGAAGTGGGCGTCCTGGTGCGCGGCCATGAGCACGATCTGACCGTCGCGCCGGGAACCGGGAAGCTCACCCACGACGTTATAGGCTGTTCCGCCGTCCCGTGCGAGGGTGACTTTCTCGTTCAAGAGCAGCGTCGCCGTCACAGGGCCGTCCTTGAGCCGCGACTTGAGCCAGTCGCCGTCGCGCCGGGAGATGTAGATCCAGGGTGGGGCGCTGAGATCGTACTGGCCGTCGAAACTGCCCAGCGCGCGGTCGTCGATCGAGAAGTACTTCGGATCGTCCGGCGTGTACGTGCAGATGACGCCGGCGGCGCGGCGGTGGGCGGCCTCGAGGGCCGGGAGGGAGAACCACCACGAGCCCGTCTTCATGTCGAGGAGGACCAGCTTGCCGGCGACGTCTCCTGCCGCATCGAAGTCAACCGCGGTGCCGCCCTTGACGTAGACGACTGCTGCCGTGATACCGCCGGCGGGACTCGGCGGAACACCGGCGATAGTCGAGGCGATCATCGTGCGGCCGCCGACGGTCAGGCTCGCCTTCTCGAACTCGAAGACGTCCACGGGGACCGGCTCGAGCCGGACGTTGCTGAGTCCCATGGCCCGCATCTCCGCCGCCACGCGCTCCCCGACTGCACGCTCGGCGGAAGTCCCGGCCCAGCGGAAGCCCAGGTCGGGGTTGGTGCCGAGCGAACAGAAGTACGTCTCCAGCGCCTGCGGGAAGCCCTGGGCGAACAGCTTCTCGACGGACTGATCAAACGCCACAGCGCTATCGGGCGCCTTCGACCACGACATCGACGGAATCAGCAGGAGCAACGAAAGGAGGAGACGCGGGGCCAGCCGATAGAGCTCTCTCATGGTCCCTGACTTATATGCGTTCTCTGCCCCGGACGCAACACAACCGTCAATTGGGGTCTTTCGCCTCGTGCACCTCGTGCATCCCGCCCGTACCGCGCGTACTGTCCGTCCCCCTCTCCCGCTTGCGGGAGAGGGCGGGGTGAGGGTTCACCCGGCCGCCTTCTGTTTCCGTCATCCCCGCCCCGGATCGGAGTCCGGGGCAGGCTCCAGCGGAGATCCAGCCGTCGTCCTTCCTCTGTGGAGCGCGCCCTCCGGGCGTGCTCAGTCTTCCAGCCCGTGAAGACAATAAAGAAGAGCACGCGCGGAGCGCGCGCTCCACAGCG
>JALHTD010000168.1 GCA_022865555.1 Thermoanaerobaculaceae bacterium
ACCGCAGGCCGGGACAACCCGCAAGAGCCTCCGGGTCAGAGCACCTCGTAGCCCAG
Organism: Thermoanaerobaculaceae bacterium; assembly: GCA_022865555.1. Taxonomy (GTDB): domain Bacteria; phylum Acidobacteriota; class Thermoanaerobaculia; order Thermoanaerobaculales; family Thermoanaerobaculaceae; genus RBG-13-68-16. Next base: position 57 of record JALHTD010000168.1, read on the forward strand.
GTACTTCCGGAACGCCTCGCCGAGCGGCGCCGCCACGTGACCGCGCGTCAGGCTCACGTGGTGGCGGAAGCCGGCGTAGCCGATCGCCTGCAGCAGGCCCTGGAGCCCCTCGATGCGGGCCACCCCCGCGCAACCGAAAAAGTCATCCGCGATGGGGTCGGCGGTGATGTGCCCCTCCCCCAGGTAGGCGCGCACTTTGCCTTCCTCGGTGAGCAGGCTGCCGAAGCTCATCGGCATGGGCGCGATGCGGCCCACGCTGCACCCGAAGGCTCTCCCCTCGCCCAGGGCGCTCTTGAGGATTTCGTGGTCGGTCACCCGGCCTGGAGCGCTCATGAGGCTGGCGGGGACCGGGCCGCAGTGGAACAGGATGCACCGCTGGTCGTCCTCGGCGTAGTTGTTGTTCCAGTCCAGGCAGGTCGCCGCCTCGCCCGCGGCCAGGGACAGCGCCTTCATAGCCACCGCGTTGCCCACGTCCAGCTCGCAGGCCGCCGCCAGGCCGCGGTCGTTCATCTCGGCGAGCAGCACGCAGGGGGAAATCCCGAGCTGCTCCTGCATCTCGACCCAGCAGCGGATCGCCACGGCCCCGAGGCGGTTCTCCTCCACGATCTGGTCGATCACCACCGACAGGCGCACCAGGTTTTGGAAGGCCTCCTCCGGGACCCCGTCCCAGCCGGCGTAGCCCCGCAGGCGCTCGGCCTTTTCCTGGTAACGCGAGGAGTTCTGGCGCAGCCCCTTCAGCCTTGCGAACACCCCGGACAGGTCGAAGGTCTCCACCGTGACCCCGTGGCGCTGCAGGGCCAGCTCGTCGATGCGCACGGTCTTGAACGCCGTGGTGCGGGCCCCGATCGCGCCCACGACCAGGCGGCGCAGCCCCTTCACCACCCGGCACAGGCGATCGAAGTAATCCACCTGGGCGGCGAAGCGGGGGCTAGCCGGGTGCACCGTATGCGGCGGCAGGACCGTGAAGGCGAGGCCGTACTGGCGGAACACGTCCATGATCGAGAACTTCCCGCAGAAGGCGTCCCGGCGCACGGCCGGACTCATCTTGTCCAGCTCGTCCGGATAGGCCTGGATCAGGATCGGCACCCCGGCGTCCCGGAGGGCCGACACCGCGCCGGTCTCGTCCCCGAAGTTGGGCAGGCACAGGATCACCCCGTCGTACTGCCCCCGGTGCTTCTCCAGAAAACGGACGTAGACCTCACCCTCGCGGGGGGTCTCCACGGCACCGTGGCGGGTGGCGCCGGCGTCGAGCAGCAAGGTCCTGTGCCCCAGCTTTTCCAGCACATCGGTCAGCTCCCGCCGTGCCGTCTCCTGGTGCGAGGCGGGGAAGAAACCCCGGTTGCCGAAAAACAGGGCGAAGGTAGAGGGCACTCCGAACCGCTCTGTCGTAGTCATGAGGAGTTCTTTATACCTCAGGCGGGAGGATTTGGCTATGACCGCTTCTCGCGGGACCGCCTCGGCGGTGCAGCGGCCGGGCGCCGTCAATGCACCGGAATGCGGATGGTG
>JALHTD010000011.1 GCA_022865555.1 Thermoanaerobaculaceae bacterium
CGCCAGGCTCATGGTGCCGTACCGTTTGAGGATGTGCCCGAGGGCCGCCGGCGTGGCGGGTGTCGCCGCGAGCTTGTAGCCCCAGAGAAAGCCGCTCTCCTTGAGGGGCCGGATCTCTTCTGGCACCACGCCGAGGGGCACCGGCGCGGAGCCATCGACGGCAACATCGCGCCCGTCGCGCAGGTGAATGACGGCGTAGCACTGCCCCCCGAGACCGGCGTTGATTGGATCGACGACCCCGAGGGCGAATGCCGTTGCAACCGCCGCATCCACAGCATTTCCGCCCTGCTCCAGGATTCGGGCCCCGGCCCGGGCTGCTTCTGGGACGCCGGCAGCCACCATGCCATAGGGTGATCTCTCCTCACTGACGGGAAGCTCGCTGGGCGAGTCCGAGACGGGCCCACCCTGCGAGCGGGCGACGGGTGATGCGTTCTGCGCGCCCGCGTCGGCCGGTCCAGCCGCCTGTACCAGGCAGCTCAACGCAAGCAGGAGGGTTGCGAAAGTATCCTGAAGTCCCACCGGGAGTCCTTTGGGTCGGCTCCTGTCACGGGTGTGGGGCTGGCACCTGGGCTGTGAAGATTGGGCGAGAGTCGCCATGTTGCCCCGTATCATAGCAACGCTGGGGCCGCCACCCGTTAGGGGGCCCGCGCGCCTAACTGTGGGCAGACCTTCAGCTCTCTGATGCTGCGCCAGACCCGGCGAGCAGCCCGAGAAGCTCGTCGAGCATGTGCAGGGTCAGGCCCCAGATCACGCGGCCCTCGAAGCGGAAGCAGGGCATGACCAGCGGCACGCCGCGGCCCGTCCAGACCAGGTGGCCGCGGTGTCCGCGGTCGAGCAAGAACGAGAGCGGCACCCAGAGCGCCTCCTGCACCTCCTGGTTGGGGGTGAGGACGGGCTCGCCCTTCAGCTCGAAGACGAACGGCACGACCGAGAGCGGCCCGGGACCGCGGCGCAGGTGCGTGCGTACCTCGGAGAGGGCTCCGAGCAGCTCGGCGTCGCGCTCGAGATCGAGGGCGAGCTCTTCGCGGGCCTCCCGCAGTGCGGTCGCCAGCGGCCCCGCGTCGCCGTCATCCACCCGGCCGCCGGGCCACGCCATCTGGCCTGACCAGGGATCCTTGACGTGCTCGGCCCGGAGGATGAACAGGAGCTCAAGGCCCGCCCCGCCCTCGCGCAGCACCGCAGCCACGGCCGCTCGGCGGCCCGGCGGCACGAAGCGAGCCGGCCTCAACCGCACACGATTGAGTGCCCGCTTCACGTCCCTGATGTTCGTGGCCAAACCCATGGGAGGGGATTGTCGCACCTTCTGACAGCCGCAACCTCGTCCCGGGACGGACGTACAAACGAGGGTATGCTCAAGATCGAGGGGAAAGCTGCGACCGGGCTGCTCCGTCAACGGCAAAAATCGCCAATGGGCGGGCGCCGGCAGGGCCCCGGACAGCCCTGGACAAGGAGGGAATCACGATGAAGAAACCCCTGGTCTGCCTGTGTGCTTTCACGATTGTGTTCCTCGCCGGTGTCCCCACCCCGGCTCCCGGTGAGGAGCCGAAACCCCCGGCTGAAGCGAACTTCTTCGAAAAGAGCCTGCACTACACCAACCGCGGCATCGAGTTCGTCTACTCGAAGGAGCACGGAGGCCTGGAGCGGCTCACCGGGCTTCCAGCCTCGGCGGTCGGCTGCGTCAAGGCGAAGTGCCACGTCCAAACCTGCGACACCTGCCACAAGAAAGAGGTCGACGGCAAGGCGATCTACTCCCTTGACCCGGTGGTGGCCCAGGCGGCCTGCGAGAAATGCCACGGTGTCCCCAAGAGCCCCGACGTCCATCGCGAGAAGGGCATGCGTTGTATGAGCTGCCATAGCACGCGTGAAGTGCACGGTGACGGTGTGGTTTACGACACCTACATGCAACCGGGGGTGCTCGACACCCGTTGCGAGAAGTGCCACTCGGAAATCAGGAAGTCCCCAAGCCACACGGTTCACAAGGGCAAGCTCGACTGCAGCGTTTGCCACGTCCGGGAGATCCAGACCTGCCTCAACTGTCATCTCGAGACCAGGATCAAGGAAGGCAAGGACGTTCAGATCGAGCTGAGCGGCATGTTCTTTCTCGTGAACCATGACGGCAAGGTCACGCTGGCCAACTTCCTCACCTGCGTCTACAAGAACAGGGTCATGATCACTCTGGCCCCGACCTTCTCGCACTCGATCACGAGGGAAGGCCGCAAGTGCCGAGATTGCCACGGGACGCAAATCGTCCGGGCCGTCGTCAGCAAGAGCCTTGTCCCGGCATGGTGGGAGAACGGGGAGGTCAAGAACCTCCAGGGTGTGATCCCGGTGCTCGAGGGGATGAAGTGGAACGTGCCGTACCTGAACTACGAGAGCGGGAAGTGGGTTCCGATCGCCGACCCGGCCGAGCCCCTGCTGAACTACTCTGGCTTCTGCACCCCGCTCACCCGCGAGCAGCTTGCCGAGCTGGAGAAGGCGCGCGGCGCCAGTTGACGAGGTGATCGGTGCGGCAAGGGTAGTCACCTCCGGGGCCGGCCACGGCTACGTGGGGACCCTCGACGAACCTACCTAGTTCAACCGCCTGCTGGTCGAGTTCCTCCGCGGACTCGATGCCCCGTAGCCTCCCCTCCCCGCGGCACGATAGGATGAAAACCAACTGGGGGAGGGCCCATGGCCAAGGGGGAGCAGTGCCTGTTCATCGGGATCGGCGGCCACGTGGTGGCGCTGCGTCCGTCCGACGGTCAGGAGATCTGGCGGCAAAAGGTCAAGACGGCGAGCTTCGTGACCGTGTTCGGGTCGGGCGATGTCGTGTACGCCGGCGCGGGAGGCGAGCTGTTCTGCCTCGACGGTGCGAGCGGCCGGATCATGTGGCGAAACAGGCTCAAGGGCCTCGGCAGCGGCCTGGTGTCGTTCGCCGGCGCATCTGTGGTCGAGGTTGCTGCGGCGATGGCCGCGGCCCAGGCGGCCGCGATGGTGGTCACCACGGCTGCCGCGACGTAACGGCCCGCGCCGGGACCCAGCGGCAGCGCCCTGGACGTGGATCCGTTCACCGTCACAGCCGCCCCGGCCATCATCGAGCCAACAACTATGCACCTCGGCTGTATGCTCTAGAATGTTCGGTAGTCGAGAAGACGACGTCAGGGCAAACAGGGCCGCTTGCGTGAACGGAGCGAACAAGACATGTTCAACATACTGAAGAGATTCGAGAAGCTGATGGTTCATGCACTCATGGTGATGATGGCCATCGTACTGGCGTTTGCCACCATTGATCTTGGGTGGCTCATCGTCAAGGATCTGCTGGAATCACCTATTCTTCTGCTCAGCGTCGAACAGTTGCTCGACATCTTCGGGCTCTTCATGTTGGTCTTGATCGGTATCGAGCTTCTCGAGACGATCATGAAGACCTATGTAACCCAGGAGCAACCTCACTACGAGGTCGTTCTCTCGGTCGCCATCATCGCAATCGCCCGAAAGGTCATAATCCTGGACTTGAAGCAGGTTGACAGCCTGAGCTTGATCGGTATCGCTTCCATCGTCGTCGCGTTGACCGCCGGCTATTTCCTGATGAAGCGCAGCCAGTTGCCTGACAAGACGGCGTAGGACACTCGAAGCAGCGACACGAATCCCGTCAAGAACCTCTTCGGAGTGTGGGCAACCCGGAACGGCCGGCGCCACCGCGAAGAAGGGGAGTGAGAGGAGCGGACCGACCTCGCTGGCGGGGGGGAGGCCAGGGCAGCGCCGGCTAGCGAGCCGCGCTGAGGCGCTTTCCCTCCAGGCTCAGCCTCTCGAGGTCCAACAGCCACCGCTTACGCCAGAGCCCGCCTCCGTACCCGGTGAGAGAGCCATCCGCGCCGACGACGCGGTGGCACGGGACGAGAACGGCGACGCGGTTGTCGCCGTTGGCCCGCGCCACAGCGCGGACCGCGTTCGGGGCCCCGATGAGCCTCGCCTGCTCGGAGTA
>JALHTD010000169.1 GCA_022865555.1 Thermoanaerobaculaceae bacterium
CCGTTAGACGGAGGAGGCATCGTGCCGCCGGTCAACCCTCGCAGCGCCAGGAAGCTCTCGCCCGGGAGCATCCAGCCGCTGGGGGCCACGATCACGCCCGAGGGCGTCAACTTCGCCCTCTTCTCGCGCAACGCCAGGGAGGTTCACCTCCTGTTGTTCGACGACCCGGCGGGCGAGCCCACCGACGTGATCCGGGTGGAGAACCAGAGCCGCTTGGTCTGGCACGTCCTCGTCCACGGCCTGAAGGCCGGGCAGCTCTACGGCTACAGGGTCATGGGGGACCACGACCCGGCGCACGGGCTGCGCTTCAACCCGCACAAGCTTCTGATCGACCCCTACGCCAGGGCGCTCACCGGCAAGGCCGTGAACACCGACAACCTGCTGCTCGCCTACGACCCGTACGCGCGCGATCTCGACCTCTCGCTGGACGCGCGCGGTAATGCGCACGTCGTGCCGAAGTGCATCGTGGTGGACGACGCCTTCGACTGGCAGGGGGACGTCCCGCCCGACATCCCCCTCGAACAGCTGCTGATCTACGAGGTCCACCTCAAGGGGTTCACCGCCCACCCCTCCTCCGGAGTCGACCACCCCGGCACGTATCTGGGCTTCGTGGAGAAGATCCCCCACCTGCAGCGCCTGGGCATCAACGCGGTGGAGCTTCTCCCAGTCCACGAGCACTACGTCGAGGACTTCCTCAAGGAGCGCGGCCTCACCAACTACTGGGGGTACAACACCCTGGCGTTCTTCGCGCCGGAGCTCTCCTACAGCACGCGCTCCTCGCCCGGGTGCCAGGTGGCGGAGTTCAAGACGCTGGTGCGCGAGCTACACCGCGCCGGGATCAAGGTGATCCTCGACGTGGTCTACAACCACACCGCCGAGGGCAGCGAGCTGGGTCCCACCCTCTCGCTGCGCGGGATCGACAACCCGACCTACTACGCGCTCACCGGCCCAGCGGAGGCGCCTGCCCGCCTCTACCAGAACTACACCGGCACCGGGAACGCACTCGACCTCGCCAAGCCCGCCGTGATCCGGCTGGTCATGGACTCGCTGCGCTACTGGGTGCAGGTGATGCACGTGGACGGTTTCCGCTTCGACCTGGCATCCGTTCTGGGGCGGGATGAGGACGGCACCTTCCGCACGTCGTCCGGCTTCTTCGACGCGGTCTCCCAGGACCCGGTGCTTTCGCGCGTCACCCTGATCGCCGAGCCGTGGGACCTCGGGACGTACCAGGTGGGCAGCTTCCCCATCGACTGGTCGGAGTGGAACGGTCGCTTCCGCGACACCGTTCGGCAGTTCGTGAAGGGAGACCGTGATCAGGTGCGTGACGTGGGCGCCAGGCTTACCGGGTCGGCAGATCTGTACAGGGACGACGGGCGCTCGGCGTACAACAGCGTCAACTTCGTCACCTGCCACGACGGGTTCACGCTGCGCGACCTGGCCACGTACGACGTCAAGCACAACCAGGCCAACCTGGAGGGGAACCTAGACGGCACCGACGACAACGATTCCTGGAACTGCGGTTTCGAGGGAGAGACCGACGACCCCGCGGTGACCCGGCTGCGCCGGCAGCAGGCCAAGAACCTCCTGTGCACGCTGCTGTTCTCGGCGGGGACCCCGATGGTTCTCGGGGGCGACGAGTTCCTGCGGACGCAGCGCGGCAACAACAACGCCTACTGCCAGGACAACGAGATCTCTTGGTTCGACTGGCGCGAGGTCGAGCGAAACGCCGACATCGTGGCATTCTTCGAGAAGGCCGTTGCCCTCACCCGCCTCTGCACGATCCTTCAGCGGCGCAAGTTCCTCCTCGGCGAGGACAGCAACGGCGACGGCGTGCCCGACATCGCCTGGTTTGGCAGGGATCTCGACAGCCCCGCCTGGGACGACCCCGAGTTGCGGACGCTCTGCTACCAGCTCGACGGCAGCGAGCAGCGCTCGGAGCTCGGGCACTACCGCCTGTTCTTCATCCTCAACGCGGCCCCGAGCCTGCGGCACGTCCAGCTGCCGCCGCTCTGGGCAGGCGCCCGCTGGGGCCGCCTCGTGGACACCAGCCTTCCCGCGGGCGAAGACATCGCCCTGCCCGGCAACGAGGTTCCCCTCGACCCGCCCGGCTTCTACCTGGCCAACCCGCACAGCACCGTGGTGCTGCTCGGCCGCTGAGCCGACGACGTCACGCCGTCGGGCGGACGTTCTGGTTCAGGCGGAACAGGTTCGTCGGGTCGTACTTGGTCTTGACGGCCACCAGCTTGTCGTAGTTCGCCCCGTAGGTCGCCCGGATGCGCTCGTCGCCCTCCTCCATGAGGAAGTTGACGTAGGCGCCGCCGGCCGAGTACGGGTGCAGCGCCGACCAGTAGTCGCGCACCCAGGCCACGTTCTTGGCGGTGTCGGCCGGATTCGGGTACATGGCGGCGATCACGTGCACGTACTTGGCGTCGCGGTAGAAGAACGCCGTGTCGCCCTTCCCAACGCGGTTCGCCGCGCCGCTCACCGGGTAGATGTGCAGCGCCGAGTTGATGGTCGGGATCCCCGGCCCGTGAGTGACGTGCGCCTCGATCACCTCGTCCGAAAGCTCGTTCACGAAGTCGGCCTTCCAGTAGTTCTGCAGCCCCTCGGGCACCAGCGCGTCGAACATGCTCTGGACGACCGGGAAGGGCAGCGGGCCGAAGAAGTCGAGCGCCGGCGGGCCAAACTTGCGCAGCGGCGCCAGCACCGCGTCGGCCTTGGCCTGCGGACCCGTATACATTGCCACAACGCCGCACAGCGTCTTGTTGTGCAGGTGCGCCGGGAACGGAGGCCCCGGCGGCACGATCAGGAAGACAAAGAACGCGTTGAGGTCGTCGGGCGCCTTGTCCATGAAGTCGCGGTACAGGCGCAGCGCCTCCCGGGACTTCTCCAGCGGCCACAGGATCGGGCCGGCCATCACCTCGCTGACCGGGTGGAGCCTGAACTCGAACGAGGTCACAACGCCGAAGTTCCCTCCCCCGCCGCGGAGCCCCCAGAACAGATCCGGGTTCTTCTTCTCGCTGGCAGTCACGAAGCTGCCGTCCGCGAGCACCACGTCCGCGGAGATCAGGTTGTCGCAGGAGAGCCCGTACTTGCGAGTCAGGTGGCCGATCCCGCCGCCGAGGGTGAGCCCCGCGATTCCGGTGGTCGAGATGATCCCCCCGGGAGCCGCGAGTCCGAAGACGTGAGTGGCGTGGTCGAGGTCGCCCCACGTGCACCCGCCCTCGGCGCGGACGGTGCTCTTCTCGGGGTCCACGCGGATCCCTTTCATGTTCGACAGGTCGATCACCACCCCGGCGTCGCAGACGGCGTTGCCGGTCACGTTGTGGCTCCCGCCCCGAATCGCGACAGGCAGCCCCTGCTCACGGGCGAAGTTCACCGCGGCGATCACGTCGGCCACGCCGGCGCAGCGCGCGATCAGCGCCGGTCGCCTGTCGATCATCCCGTTCCAGACCTTGCGCGCGCCGTCGTACGCATCGTCGCCGGGGCGGATGAGCTCCCCGCGCAGGCCCGTCTTGAACGTTGCTATGGCTCCCTCGTCGAGAACCGGGTTGCTCGTCGTGTCTCGCATGGCGTCCATGCCGCACCTCCTAGTGCTTGAAGCACTTGTTTGGACGAACGCCCTCTTTTGCGCGCTAATTCCCGGCCCTTGCAGCGCGGCGTTCCCGCGTCCAGCGCGCGGATCTTTCCGTCAGGTGACTGTTACGGCCTGGGCCGGTGCGCCTCCAGGAGCGCCCGGAGGTTCCTGCCGAGCACCTGCTGCTCCTGGTACGGCAGGCCGAGCCGCTCGAGCTTGGCCCTGATGCCCTCCCATGCCGGGCCCTCGTGAGCGCCCTCGGCGCCGAGCAGCGCCTCGGTCTCCTCGGCGGTGAACACGATGTCCGTCCTCTCCACTGGAAGCTCCGGGTTGGCGGGGCAGGGGCGCTGGCAGAGCAGGCACCCGATGATGCAGTTGTGGGCGGAGCCGGGGACCCAGTCGGGCCACTCGCCCGCTCTCTCATTGACCGCAACGAGGCACCGCTCGCCGCGGAGGAGCACGCGGTCCTCGCCGATCGCTCCGGTCGGGCACACAGCGAGGCACACCGAGCACCCTTCACACTCGGGCAGCAACTCGGGCTCGCATGGGCGCCAGTCCTCCGCAAGCGGCAGCGCCGCGTCCGTGAGGTAGCCGAAGAGCTGCAGGTAGCTCCCGAACCCAGGGGCGTAGGTCACATTGGTGCGACCGTAGCGCACGAGGCCGAGGCGTGCCGCCAGCGACTTGAGAGGCATGTTGAGCCTCTCGACGCGCGCGCCCGGAAGACCGTGCTTCTGGAAATCCAGACGGACCTCCTCGAACAGCGCCTGGTAGCGGACGTAGGTCGGCGGGAAAACCGTTTCGACCTGCCGCCCGTTCACCGTGAACGCCACCAGGTGGGCCGGCCGGGGCATTACCACGACCACCACTCTTGCCGGTCCCTCCCACGGTGCGTCAAAGGACTCGAAGCCGGCGAGGTTGGCCTCGAAGAACCCGGGGTCCAGCTCGCCCGAGCGCCGCCGGGACAGGACGTCCTCCCGCGCCACGGCAAGGGCCGACGGCAGCCCCCAGCCGACGCGGTAGCCCCGCTCCGTCGCCCACCGCTTGAGAGTCTCGACCATCTGCTTCTCCCTTCCCCGGATGCCGCTCCTCATTATGCTATGATGTTATACGTAACCACTGAAATAATGTTTTGATGGTTACGACTTCACACCCGGACGGGGTTGTGAAAGAGTCAATGAAGGCGAACGGAGGTTACGCGTGGATCCCCTCTGGGCCGAGCTCATCAACTCCGACTGGCACGACTACCGCGGTGGTGGGGGGCGCGAGGACCGCATCGAGAACCCCAAGTGGCTGAGTGGCTTCCTGATGCGCTGCGGCGTCGCGTCCCGACCGCTTCCGGGCCCCACCGGACGGGAGGCGCTGCGGCGGCTGCGTTCGGTGCTCCGGCGCTCCGCAACGGCGCTCATGGCCGGCAAGGCGCCTGGACGGCGCGACCTCGGGGCAATCAACCGGTGCCTCGCCGATGCACCCTTGACCCGTCGCGTGGCTGCGGAAGGAGAAGGGTTCGCCGTCGAGTTGGTTCCGCGCGTCGGCGGCATCGCCCGGGTGCTCGGCGAGGTCACGGGCTCGTTCGCCCAGCTGCTCGCCACCGGCGACCCCGCAAGGATCAAGATTTGCGCCAACACCGACTGCGGCTGGGTCGTGTACGACGAGAGCCGCAACCGGACGCGCCGCTGGTGCGAGTCAACCGGCTGCGGAAACCTCATGAAGGTTCGCCGCTACCGCCAGCGCCACCGCCGCACGACCCGAGCCCGCCGTTTGCAGGCGTAGTACCGGTTCGGCGGAAGCGGCGGCAGGCCCGGCCGCCCGAGCGGGCGACCGGTTCGGCCCGGTCGGTTTCTC
>JALHTD010000170.1 GCA_022865555.1 Thermoanaerobaculaceae bacterium
CTCAAGGCGGTGTACCGGTCGAGGGGACTCATGCCGCCCGCCAACACCCCGTTCCACTCGGAGCGACATCTGGCGTGGGCACGGAAGCTCCCGCCAGAGCAGGAGCGCACCGCCGCGATGCTCCTCGAGCAGCTACAGCTCCAGGAGGCACTCTGGACGAAGGCGGAGGAGCGGCTGGCTCTTGCGTCGAAGAAGCACCCAGTGGTGAAGCTCCTCGCGACTGCTCCGGCCATCGGCCCGATTCGCTCGGCGCAGATCGTGGCGACCGTCGTCACGCCGCATCGCTTCCGGACGAAGCGTCAACTCTGGGCGTACTGCGGGCTGGCCATCGTGATGCGCTCCTCGGCGAACTGGGAGCTGGATCGCAACGGGAGCTTGGTGCGGTCCAGGGTGCAGCAGTCGCTCGGACTCAACCGGAACCGCAGCGGCGCGCTCAAGGAGGTCTTCAAGGGGGCGGCGCACCAGGTCGCGACCCAGATGACGACTCACCCGCTGCACCGCGATTTCATGCGCCTCATCGAGGGCGGCATGAAGCCCAACCTGGCGATGCTAACCATCGCACGCAGGATCGCTGCGGCGGTGCTGGCGATGTGGAAGCACGAGGAGGTGTACGAGCCCGGCAAGCACGTGTCGAAGATCACCGCGGAGGCGTGAAGCGGTCGCACCGCTCGGAGCTCAGCACTCACGGCAATGCAGGCGACAGGTTCGAGGGAGAGTATCCAGTCAGCGATTGGCACCGTGGACGCGACGCGGAGGCCTCCAAGACATGCTATGCCCCCTCGAAGTACCCAACGAAGCAATGGCCCACTGAGGCCCAACTGGAATTGTGGTGCTCCCTATCCAGGGAAGCACACAACTGCTTCGTGCTCGCCGCGGAGATGGCTGGGAGCGATGAACTCTTCGCGATGAACGCAGCACGAGCCATGCCGCGCGTGGCCGGCTCGAGATCGATCGCAGCCTTGAACGCGAACCAACCGCCCGGCGCCAACGGCAACTCGGTCCGGGACCGGGTGGGGTCTGCCCTTGACACCGCTTTCTCTGGAATCGCTGACAGTTGACTGCAGGGTGACGGTGGACCCTCTCCCCCGTTTACAGGTCCACACGTTCAGGGGTTACACGGGGCTGACAGGGGCGGTGACGATCCGTGAATCCGCCGCCGGTTCTCAACCGGCCTCCTGCGCGGCAAGACGATTCACCGCGAGATCTTCGACGAACGGGACGATCTCGAGGACGCCTAGATCGAGCTCGAAGAAGCGCGCTCGCCAGCGCAGCAGGCCTTCTTTCTTCAGCCCGATGGTCTGGCCTGCCAGCGCGGTGCTCACGTGCACCACGTCGTCGTCGATGGAGATGGTTCCGCACTTCGACACGCGACGCGTCGTCCATCCCGACGGGTAACTCGGCTCGAGCGGCACGAGCGAGCGACGCTCCGAGTCGCGGTAGACCTCGGCGGGCGTCTTGCCGCCCAGGGCGTCGTGTGGACGGATCTCGTTGAAGTCGACCATCCAGCGATCGCACTCGCGCTGCTGGGCGCGCCGGGAGTGCGCGGGAGAGATCTGCAACTCGGCCAGGTCCCGGTGCATCCGCTCGTGCCCCCCGTTGTCCTGGGGGCAGCCTGGCCGGGAGCGGACCACGCGGATACCGAGGGAGAGCAGCCAGACGGACAGGCGGCTCAACCCGCCGCGCCCGCGGGTGCACACGAACGGTGTGCCGTTGTCGCTCTGGACGGCCATTGGCAAGCCATGCCGGCGGAAGAGGCGCTCGAACTCCGCTTGGGCAATCTCGCCCCGCGTCGACTCGACCAGTGTCGCGGCCAAGACCTTCCGGCTGAAGGCATCGCGAACGGTCAGCGGCTCGCAGCGCTCGCCGTTCCGAGCCTTCCACCACCCCTTGAAGTCGACGGTCCACAGGTCGTTGGGCCCATGCACCTCGACACGTGGCCGCCCGTCGACGCTCCAGATCCTCACCCGC
>JALHTD010000171.1 GCA_022865555.1 Thermoanaerobaculaceae bacterium
ATGCCCCCCGCCCGTTTCCCTCTCCCAGGGGGAGAGGGCAGGGTGAGGGGACGGCAGCCAGAGTCTTGGAAGGCGGGCGCGGTCCCCCTCGCGCCGGCTCCACGGGCCTATACTCTGTTCGAGGACAATCGTGGCAGTTGCAATACTCGAAGTTCACGTCATTCCGGGCCCCTGGGTTTCGGCCTGATCCGGCAGCGCCGCCACCGAAGCGCGACACCTGACGGCATAGGGGCGGGTGAGTGAGCGAATACGTAGTTGAAAGGAGGCACCGGTCATGAGGAAGTCGCCTTTGATTCTGGTCGCCGTAATCTGTTTGGGTTTCGGCCTCGGGTGCCACACCAAGCAGGTGCCTGCCGGACTGTCAGAGGCCGATCGCACCGCGATTCGTCAGGCCGTTCAGGAATACGTTAACAACGCAAAGGCACAGCCAAGGAACGACAAGGCGTCGGCGGCCTTCTACGAAGAGGACGCGATCATGGTGCCGCCCAACCACCCCAACCTCCGGGGACGGGCCGCCATCGAGGCGTTCCTCGCGAGCTTCCCGCCGTTTTCCGACTATCGACTCGAGACACTGGAGATCGACGGGCAGGGAGACGTTGCCTACGAGCGCGGCACCAACTCGATGACCCTGACGCCCCCTGGTGGTGCCCCGGCTGAGTGGCGCAGCAAGTACCTCGTCATCTATCGCAGGCAGGCCGACGGATCGTGGAAGGTCTCGCGCGAGATTTTCACCCCCGACGCTCCGCCGTCGGCTCCGCAAGACCCGTCCGCCGCGCCGAAGTGAGATGGCTAAGATCGGTACCTGTCCTGGCGAGGCTGCCCAAGGCCGTGTCGGCACCCGGAGCCCGAGGCCCGTCTAGGTGTGTTGCGATGTTTCAGCCTCGCCCTCTCCCACGCTTCGCTTGGGCTCAGGGTCGGCCTCAGCATGACAGCGTTTCAGGTGAAGCGCCCCGGCCGCTCTGAGGGTGGCGGTGAACTCCGCCCCACGGGTGCAGCGGCCATCCCTTCAAAGACCGCGGGTGCGATTGGGTGGGTGGGGACATTCCGCCCGGCGGGTCGCGTCGCCTATCCGCTGGAGCTCGCGGGTACCGAGCGCGGCGATCGCCGTGGGGTTTCGGCGGCAGGCGAAGCCCGAACGACGAGGGGGCCCCACGACGAGCGTCGCTGCTCGGTCGCGAGCGGAAGCGTCGGAAGCGAAGCGGACGAGCCACCCGCCGGGCAAGAAAGAAACCTTGAAACGGTAGTTTCGATACGAACCGGGGTGTAGGGGTGGGAAACCCCCTAAGGTTTCATGTGTTGGCGGAAGAGATCCTTGAGCGCCAGCAGCACCTGGACGAAGCTGTGGTCTTTGAGGAACTCCTGCAGGTCGTTGCGAGAGGTGCCGGTCCCCATCTTTTCCTTGGCCGTGTCGAACAGCCCGAAGAAGTCGGAGATCGGCTTTAGCCCCAGCTTAGTGAACCGGTCGTGGTACCACTGGGACTCGCGGACCTGCTCCCACGTCCTCGCCTGCAACGACGCGACCGAACCGTTCCACAGGCCGTCCGCGAGCGCCGTGACCTCCTGGTAGAGCGCGGTCAGGATCCCCTTGTTGTCGCCGCGCTTGAGGGCGCTTTCCAGCTCCTGAGGCCCGATCGGCCCGGCGGCCGCAGCCACGGGTGCGGGCTCGGGTACGGGCTCAGGCTCCGGAGGGGCCGCGGGCTTCTGAGGGGCGACCTTCGGCTGGGGAGCCGGGTCGCCGCCCCTGGGCGCCGGGGCCGGCGGCGGAGGGGCGACCTTTGCGGGCGGTGTCGGCGCGGCTGCCGTCCTCCCGGGCCTGACCGGTGCAGCGGCAGGCACCTCTTCG
>JALHTD010000172.1 GCA_022865555.1 Thermoanaerobaculaceae bacterium
CGCTCACCGCTCCGCAGGTTCTGTGGGTCAACATGGTGACCTCCGTCGCGCTCGGCCTGGCGATCTGCTTCGAGCCGCACGAGAGGGACGTGATGAGCCGACCGCCGCGCGCGGTGGACCGACCCATCCTGACCGGTTTCGGGATCTGGCGCGTGATCTTCGTCGGCCTGACGCTGCTGGGCTTCACGCTGGCGGCCTTCTTCTGGATGCAGGGCCAGGGCGCTTCCGAGGCGCTGGCCCGCACCGTCGCCGTCAACGCGATCACGATCGGACAGTGCTTCTTCCTGCTGAACAGCCGCTACCTGATCGACAGCGCGCTGTCCGCCAGCGCGCACATGGAGAACAAGTTCGTCGCACTCGGCATCGCCGCGGTGATCCTCCTGCAGCTGCTCTTCACGTACTTCCGTCCGCTGCAGATGCTCTTCGGCAACGAGCCGATCCCGCTGCACGTGTGGCCGGTCCTGCTCGCTGGCGGCTTCGTGTTCTTCCTCGTGATCGAGATCGAGAAGTGGATCATCCGTTCCAGCAGCGGTCTGAGGAAGCTCGTGACCAGCGTCGAAGCGGGCGTCTCGCCCCCCGGGAGGGCAATCTAGATCCGGCGGGACCGGCTGGGGCGTCAGGCTCGTGGAGAGGGTTTAGCGGAACGCGGCCATGGACGCCGCTACCCGTGTTCCGCGCCTGCCGCCCCGGCGATGCGGCGATGGAGGCCAGATGCACGAGGCGGCTGCTCAGCCGTCCTCCTCCTCCTCCCAGCCGGCGCGGGTGACCGCGGGCTCGAGGCCCGTCCGTTGGCTCTCCCGCTCAGTCAGGTCAGCCCGGAATTGACATAGATCCCGTTATCGGACCAAAACCCCGCTGTCGAGTAGCCCGGGGCAGTTGCCCACCCCGGGCCCTCTCCAGATCCGGACAAGGAGATTGCCACCATCCGGCTCCTCCGTGGAGGCGGCTCGTGGTTACGGTCCCCAGATTCGGACCGTGATCCGGGGACGCGGGAGTGGATGCTGATCGAGAAGATCAGCGAACCGTTCCCAGGTGAGACGCTTGCGTTGGCTTCGGCGGCAGAGCCACTTGTACCAGACCCGCTTCGCCGCCTCGACGAGCAGCAGCAGACTACGGAAGTTGCCGCTGACGCCGAAGTAGTTGAAGTGGCCTCGCAATCGTCTCGTGAGCGCTGCGTGCTGCTCCCGTACCGGAAGGTGTCGATGGAGATGACACCAATCCGTGACGGACTGGATCGCCCGTCGTAGGCTCGCACGCCGAGTCTTGCACGCCATTCCCCAACGACCCCGACGAGAGCGCGCCCAGTAGAGCGTGAACCCGAGGAAGTCGAAGGTGGCCAGACCTTTCCCGCTCTTCTGCCCCGCCGGCGGACGCCGGAAGGGCAGCAGCCGGGTCTTGTCCGGATGCAGGGTCAGCCCGAAGCGCGCAAGCCGCTTGCCCAGCACCGCCATCACACGCCGCGCATCTTCCTCGTGCTCGAAGCCGATCGCGAAGTCGTCCGCGTAGCGGATCAGGGTGGCCCTGCCCCGCAGCCGTGGCTTCACCTCGGTCTCGAACCAGAGGTCGAGTGCATAGTGCAGATAGACGTTGCCGAGCAGCGGCGAGAGCACCGACCCCTGGGCCGTGCCGGTCTCCGGCGCGGAGAGCTCCGCGCCGTCCAGCACCCCCACGTGCAAGCACTTGCCGATGAGCCGCAGCAGCGACCCATCGGCCACCCGAATCTCGAGCATCTTCGCCAGCTCCTCGCGATCGATGCTGTCGAAGAAGGACACGATGTCGGCCTCGAGAATCCAGCTCCCCTCGCCCCGGTGCACGATCCGGTCCAGGGTGCGGACGGCGTCATGGGCACTGCGTCCGGGTCGGAAGCCGTACGAGCAGTCCAGAAAGTCCTGTTCGTAGACGGCCTCCAACACCTCGCGCACGGCGTCCTGGACCAGCTTGTCCTCGAACGCCGAGATCCCAATCGGCCGCGTCCTCCCCTGTTCCTTCGGGATGTAGACCCGCCGGATCGGCTGATGGCGATAACGCTTCGCCTTCATCCGCGCGTGCAGGTCCTGGAGGTTCGCCTCCAGCGCCTGCCCGTACTCCTCCTTCGTGACTCCATCCACGCCCACCGCCGCATCCTTGCGCATGCGGTGGTAGGCCCGTTCCAGGGCCGGCACATCGAGCAGATGCGCCAGCGAGTGGAACCGTCCTTCGGGTTCCCGTTGCGCTCGTTCCACTACCTTCAGCAGTTCCGGTGACACGTGTCCCAACGTCGAGGCGTTGGACATGGTTCCCTCCTGAAGCTCGTCTCCACACGGGCCGCCTTTGCTCGGTCGGGTCCGGGCACCACCCCGTTCCCCGACGTCGACGCTCCTATGCAGCCCTCCGACTCCCTCGCCTCCATCGGCCGTGGCTTCGGTTCCCCTTGCGCACGGCGTACCTCGATGCGGGCACTTGTTCTGTGCCGATCCACGATCAGCCGACGGTGCCTGCGCCCGCAAACGCACCGTGCGTCGGAGACGGATCACCGGCTCTCCGCATCACCGGTATCTCTCGAGGAGAAGCGTGAGCCTCCCAGGTTCCTGGGCCGTCCTCTTCCTGCGTGCCGTGGTCGAACACCCCGCCGGATACGATCCCCTCCTCGCCCATCACCACGGAGAGGTCGTCGTCGCCTTCAGGTAAAACAGAACCCTGGGCATCCGGGATGACATAGATTTCGAGGCCGCAAACCCCACGGCCCACACGCTCGCGTGCCTCCGCTTCGCCGGCCTCGTTGCCAAGACCGTCGCCAGGCTCGCTACCGGCTCGGGCGGGCTCACCCTTGGCCGGACGGGCTTCGCACCCGCGGGACGACGAACGAAGTTTCATGGAGTCATCGCATCCTCCATTCCCCTTCGACCAGCAGGGCCTGGTCGCACTGTTTCTCCTATGCGCGCGATCGCTACGGCGCCTACGAAACCTTGGCCAAGCCCCGCGACGGGCTGCCCAGGATCCAGCTCGCGCTCGACCTCATCAACAAGCTCTACCAGGTGGAGCGTGCCGTGCGCGGCGCTTCGCTCGACGCCGTGCTCGCTGCGCGATAGCGCGACTCGCGTCCGCGGATGGACGCGCTGCGGGCGTGGCTCGACGCGACCCCGGCGCTGCCGAAGAGCTTGCTCGGTAAGGCCATTGCCTATGCCAACGGCTGCTGGCCGGGGCTGTCGCGCTTCCTCGACGACGCTCGCATCCCGCTCGACAACAATGCCGCGGAGAGGTCGATGCGCGGGCTCGTTGTCGGAAGAAAGAATCACCACGTGTCGAAGTCGCAGCGCGGCACCGAGGTCGCGGCGCTCTGCTACAGCCTGCTCGAGTCCGCGAAGCTCGCCGGTGTCGATCCCGCCGCCTACCTCGCCGAGACCACCCGGCGCGCCATCGCAAACCCGGGCGCCGTCACGCTCCCGCACGATCTCGCCACCGCCTGACGCCCTACAAACCATCTCCGCCAGCGTGCATCCGCGCGAGACTTACCTCACGACGGGGTACGGCGAGCTGGGGCATTCGATCTGCTCGCGCAGCGGCGAAGGGCGACCTTGGGCCTGGGCTGGACCGAAGTGCCCGAGGCGGTGTTCTGCTCGGAGGTGGGCACGCCCATCGACGAGCGCAACCTCGAACGATCGTGGCAGCGCGTTCGCAGGTGTGCCCAGGGCCAGGGAGGACGACCGCTGCGCTTCCATTCGGCCCGCCACACCTTCGCGACACTCTCCCTCGAAGCGGGGAAGAGTCTTCGCTGGGTCGCTTCGCAGCTCGGGCACTCCGACCCCGCGCTGACGATCCGCGTGTACGCCCATGCGCTCCCGAGCGAGGAAACGGACCTCTCTCATCTCGACTTCAACGTCGCAACCCGTCGCTGGCTCCCGAGGACGGCGATGTGGAAGCGCGCAACCCCGCGGAAACCATGGCGCGCCGGGAGGGATTCGAACCCCCGACCCTCAGGTTCGAAGTCCGGAAGCCACCGAATAAATGACGCAATCTTGCGGCTCCGGCGTTGTCAGAGGCGGCTACGGACGGCAACGCGCGGCACATGGGATGGCTCCCCGGCTCTATCCGGCTCCGACCGAGGTCGGGTTGCCCGGCGTGCGACCGCCGCGTCTTCGGCGGCCTCTTCATCCGCCGGATCACGCTGGTGGAGGGGGACGAGCTCAATACGCTCTCACGGACGTCGGTTTTCGGCGCTTCGCTTCGCCGGTAGCGCGCTACGGTCC
>JALHTD010000173.1 GCA_022865555.1 Thermoanaerobaculaceae bacterium
AGAGCCAGTAGATGGCGAACCAGGGGCGGCCGGTGTGCACCAGCGGGAACATGGCCGCCTGCATGACCGCGAAGATGGTCATGGCCTCGGCGAAGCGGTTGATCGAGGTCCGCCACTTCTGCTGGAAGAGCAGCAGGATGGCCGAGATGAGCGTGCCGGCGTGGCCGATGCCGATCCACCAGACGAAGTTGATGATGTCGTAGGCCCAGCCCACCGGCTGGTTGTTGCCCCACATGCCGATGCCGCGGGCGATGGTGACGGTGAGGCCGAGGAAGAGCAGGCCGGTACCCATGGCCGCCATCCCGACCATCATCTTCCAGGCCTGCGGCGTCGGCGCGAAGATGGGCGCGAGCAGCTCGGTGTTGAGCTGGGCGTCGGTGGGATGACCGGCGATGAGCGGCATCGGGGCCAGCGGATCGGCGTGGACGGCGGCGGTCGCTGGAGGGGTCATGCCAGCTCCGGATTGGGGTTGCGGATCTTCACCAGATAGGCGGTCCGGGGCCGGGTGCCGAGCTCGTGGAGCAGGTCGTAGCGGCGCGCGTCGTCGTGGAGCTTCTTCACGCGCGACTGCGGGTCGTTCAGGTTTCCGAAGACGATGGCCTCGGCCGGGCAGGCCTGCTGGCAGGCGGTCTGCACGAAACCGATCTTCTTGCCGGCGGCGCGGGCGTCGATGCGGGCGACCTCGATGCGCTGGACGCAGTAGGTGCACTTCTCCATGACGCCGCGCGAGCGCACGGTGACGTCCGGGTTGAAGAGCAGGGTCTGGACGTTCGGCACCTCGGGGCGCCAGTTGAGGAAGTTGAAGCGGCGCACCTTGTACGGGCAGTTGTTGGAGCAGTACCGGGTCCCGACGCACCGGTTGTAGACCATCTCGTTCAGCCCCTCGTCCGAGTGGACGGTGGCGTTCACCGGGCAGACGTACTCGCAGGGCGCGGTCTCGCAGTGCTGGCACATGACCGGCTGGGTGATGGTCTCGGGATCGGCGGCCGGTCCGGCGAAGTAACGGTCGGTGCGGATCCAGTGCATGATCCGCCCCTTCGCCACCTGCTCCTTGCCCACCGTGGCGATGTTGTTCTCCTCCTGGCAGGCGATGACGCAGCCGTTGCAGCCGGTGCAGCGGGACAGGTCGACCGACATGCCCCACGAGTGCTCCTGCTTGGAGTAGTCGACCGGGACCTGAAGCGTGGCGGGCACTCCGCGAAGGTGCTCGAGCTCTCCGCCCCCCTCGGCGTGCCCCCAGTCCTTCGACGTGAAGTCGAGAGCCAGCGGGCGCCCCTCCATCCCGAAGTGGCCCTGGGCGACGGCGAACTTGTGCTTGCCCTTGCCGGCCGTCACCGAGAGTCCGGGTGCGAACCAGGCCCCGGCGTCGCGCAGGGGGTAGGCGTCGACGCCCACGCCCTTCGAGACCGCCGAGCCGTCGCTGCGACCGTAGCCGAGCGCCAGGGTGACCGCGTCGTCGGCGTGCCCCGGCATCACCTTCAATGGGGCCTGGACGCTGCGGGTGCCGAGGGCCAGCGTGGCCACCTGGCCGTCGGTCACGCCCAGCCGCTTGGCGGTGGCCTCCGACAGGTAGGCGGCGTTGTCCCAGCTCACCTTG
>JALHTD010000174.1 GCA_022865555.1 Thermoanaerobaculaceae bacterium
CCCTCACGCTACCCCCTCCGCCTTGAGCCTCTCGGTTTTTTCGACCGCCTCGTCGATGCCGCCGACCAGGTAGAACGCCTGCTCGGGCAGGTGGTCGAGTTCACCGTCCGCGATCATCCGAAACCCGCGGATCGTCTCGCCGATCTGCACGTACCGGCCCTTGAGGCCGGTGAACTGCTCCGCGACGTGGAACGGCTGTGAGAGGAACTTCTGGATCTTGCGCGCCCGGGCCACCGTGACCTTGTCGTCCTCCGACAGCTCGTCGATGCCCAGGATCGCAATGATGTCCTGCAGGTCCTTGTACTTCTGCAGGATGCGCTGAACCTCGCGGGCTACCCGGTAGTGCTCCTCGCCGACGATCTTTGGGTCGAGGATGCGCGATGTTGAGGCCAGGGGGTCCACGGCCGGGTAGATGCCCATGTCCACGATCTGGCGCGAGAGCACGGTGGTCGCGTCGAGGTGGGCGAACGTGGTGGCGGGCGCGGGGTCGGTGAGGTCGTCGGCCGGCACGTAGATCGCCTGCACCGACGTGATCGATCCGCGCTTCGTGGACGTGATTCGCTCCTGCAGCTCGCCCATCTCGCTTGCCAGGTTCGGCTGGTAGCCCACCGCGGAGGGCATGCGGCCCAGCAGAGCCGAAACCTCCGAGCCGGCCTGGGTGAAGCGGAAGATGTTGTCGATGAAGAGCAGCACATCCTGCTCTTCCACGTCGCGGAAGTACTCGGCCACGGTGACGCCGGAGAGCGCCACCCGCAGACGCGCCCCGGGCGGCTCGGTCATCTGACCGTAGATCAGGGCCGCCTTGGACTTGGTCCAGTCGTCGGGGTTGATCACGCCGGACTCCTGCATCTCGAGCCAGAGGTCATTCCCCTCGCGGGTGCGCTCGCCAACCCCCGAAAACACGGAGTAGCCGCCGTGCTGCAGCGCCACGTTGTTGATCAGCTCCATGATGATGACGGTCTTGCCGACGCCGGCGCCGCCGAACAGGCCGGTCTTGCCGCCCTTGGTGTAGGGCTCAAGAAGGTCAACCACCTTGATGCCTGTCTCGAACATCTCGACCGTCGTGGACTGCTCCTCGAACGACGGCGGCTCGCGGTGGATCGACCAGCGCTCCTTGGTCTCGCAGGGTCCCTTCTCGTCCACCGGCCGACCGATGACGGAGAGAATCCGTCCCAGCGTCTCGCGCCCCACCGGCACGGTGATCGGGCCACCGGTGTCGAACGCCTTCATCCCGCGCACCATGCCATCGGTAGGCTCCATCGAGATGCAGCGCACCCGGTTCTCACCCAGGTGCTGGGCCACCTCCAGCACCACCTCGAGGTCCCCTTTCTCACTCTTGTCGCGCACCTCAATGGCGTTGTAGATGGCGGGGAGATGCCCTTCGGGGAACTCCACATCCACCGCCGGCCCGATGACCTGTACGACGTGCCCTTCCACCCGATGCGAACTGGTTGCCATTCCGAACTCCTACCTCTCGGCCAGCGCCTCGGCGCCGGACACGATCTCGATGAGCTCCTTGGTGATCGAGGCCTGGCGCGCCCGGTTGTAGGTGAGCGTCAGCCGGTCGATCATGTCCGCCGCGTTCTTGGAGGCCGCGTCCATGGCGGTCATCCGAGAGGCCTGTTCCGCGGCTTGCGAGTCGAGCAGAGCCCGCAGCACCTGGAACTGCACGTGGCGCGGCAGGATGTGACCGAGGAGCGCCTGGGGGCTGGGCTCGAAGATGTAGGCCCCGGGGCGCTCGCCGCCCGCGATCTTGGCCCGCTCAATGGGCAGCAGCCGCTCGAGCGTCACCTCCTGCCTCATGATCGAGCGGAAGTGGTTGTACAGAAGGTAGATCGCGTCGGTCTCCCCGGCTGCGAAGCGCGCCGCCAGCGTGCGCGCCAGCGCGAACGCCGCGGCAGGGGTCACCGTGTGCATCAGCTCCGGATACGTCGCGAGCGTCGGGTAGCTGCGACGGCGGAAGAAATCGATGCCCCGGCGCCCGACCAGCACCAGCTCGACCTTCTCCCAGCGCCTGCCCTCGAGCAGCGACGTCGCCTCGCGAAAAACGTTGGCGTTGAACGCGCCGCACAGCCCCTTGTCCGCGGTCACCACCACCAGGGTGACCGCGTGCTCGGGTCGCTCCACCAGGAGCTCGTGGCGGTGCGAGGCGACCCGCGAGGCGAGGGAGCGCAGCACCGCATCGAGCGCGGCGGCGTACGGCCGCGCCTCCAGGATCCGCGTCTGGGCCCGGCGCAGTTTGGACGCGGCGACCATCTTCATCGCCTTGGTGATCTGCTCGGTGGAGCGCACCGAGCGGATGCGGCGCCGCAGGTCCTGCTTGCTAGGCAACCGCGGCTCCCGGGTTCTCGCGCAGGAAAGCGTCGAGGGCGCCCTGGCAGCCAGCCTTGAGCTCCTGCTCCACGGCCCCTTCGAGCTTCCCGGTCATCACGATGGCCTCCAGCACGGCCCCGTGGTGCAGCTTCAGGTGCTCGTGGAGGAACGCCTCGAACGCGAGCACTTCCTCGACCTTCAGCTTGTCGAGAAAGCCGTGGGTTCCGGCGAACACCGAGGCAATCTGCAACTCGACCGGCATCGGCTGGTACTGGCCCTGCTTGAGGATCTCGACCAGGCGCTCGCCGCGCGCCAACTGCCGCTGGGTGGCCTTGTCCAGGTCCGAGCCGAACTGGGCGAACGCCGCCAGCTCACGGTACTGGGCGAGATCCAGGCGCAGCGTGCCGGCCACCTTCTTCATCGCCTTGATCTGGGCGTTGCCGCCCACTCGGGAGACGGAGATGCCCACGTTCACCGCCGGGCGCACGCCAGCGTAGAAGAGGTCGGACTCCAGGAAGATCTGCCCGTCGGTGATCGAGATGACGTTGGTCGGGATGTAGCCCGAGACGTCACCCGCCTGGGTCTCGATCACGGGGATCGCGGTGAGCGACCCGCCGCCCAGGTCGTCGCGGAGCTTGGCGGCGCGCTCCAGAAGCCGCGAGTGGAGGTAGAAGACGTCGCCGGGGTAGGCCTCGCGCCCCGGGGGCCGGCGCAGGAGCAGCGAGATCTCGCGGTAGGCGGCGGCGTGCTTCGAGAGATCGTCGTAGAAGACCACCGCGTGCCCACCGGTATACATGAAGTACTCGCCCATGGCGCAGCCGGCGTAGGGAGCGAGGTACTGCAGAGGGGCGGGCTCCGACGCCGTGGCGGCCACCACGATCGTGTGGCCCATCGCGCCGTGATCCTCCAGAATCTTGACGACCTGCGCCACGGTCGAGCGCCTCTGGCCGATCGCAACGTAGATGCAGATCGTGCCCTTCCCCTTCTGATTGATGATCGTATCGGCGATGATCGCGGTCTTGCCCGTCTGGCGGTCGGAGATGATCAGCTCGCGCTGGCCTCGCCCGATCGGGATCATGGAGTCGATGGCCTTGATGCCGGTCTGCACCGGCTCCTTCACCGGTTGACGGCGGACCACGCCGGGCGCGATGCGCTCGATCGGGTAGCTGTCCGCGGCGGCGATCGGGCCCTTGCCGTCGATCGGCTGCCCGAGTGGGTTCACCACCCGCCCGACCATCCCGGGTCCGACCGGCACCTGCAGGATGCGGCCTGTGCGCCGCACCTCGTCCCCCTCACGGATGGCCTGGGACTCGCCCATCAGCACGCAGCCGACGCTGTCCTCCTCGAGGTTGAGGGCTAGGCCGAAAACGTCGTGGGGAAACGCCACCAACTCGCCGGCCATGACGCGGTCCAGCCCGAACACCCGGGCGATGCCGTCACCCACCGACACGACCGTCCCCACCTCGGCCATCTCCACAGCGGTGTCCAAACCCTGGATCTGGCGCCGCAGGATGTCGGTGATCTCGTCAACCTTGATATGCATGCTCCTCCCCCTACTCACCCGCGGCGGATGAGGCGAAACGGCGCACCTGGGCCAGCAGCGAGCCGTCGAAGACGCGGCTGCCCAGGCGCACCACGAAGCCCGCCAGCAGCTCTTCGCGGAGCCTGGCGTCCAGCACGACTCGCGCGCCGATGGCCTCGGCGAGCGCCTCCTCCAGCGCCGCCACCTGCTGTTTGTTCGGTCCGGACGCCAGCTCCACGCGCCCGCGTACGATCCCTTCCTTGCGGTCCACGAGCTCGCGGAAGAACGCCACCACCTCGTCGAGGTAGCGGAGGCGCACGTGGTGCTCGAGGGCCATTAGCATCCGGTGCGTCTCCGCCCGCAACGATAGGGCTTTTGCAATCGTTACCACCAACCCGCGCTTGGTGGCCGGTGCCACCGACGGCACCTCGAACACCCGCAGCAGTTCGGGCGCGCGGCGGAACAACTCGGCCACCGAGGCAAGTTGCCCCTCGATCTGGCGCAGCGCCGGCACGCCCTCCTTCTGGGTGACCTCGAAGAGCGCAACCGCGTACGGGCGCGCCACGCGGCGGCTCACCGCGCACCCCCGGCCGCTCGCGCACTCAGACGCTCCAGTGTGGTCCGGAATATGCGCTCGCGGTCCTCCGGCGTGAGCTCGCGCTCGAGCAGCTCCAGCGCCAGTTCGGCCGCCACGGCCGCGGCCTCGGAGGCGAGCTCCCGCCGCGCCTCCTCGACGCGCCGTGCAGCCTCGTGGCCGATCTGCGCCACCAGGCGGGCTGCTTCCTCGTCACCCTGGTGCCCCAGCGCCTCGCGCTCGCGCTCGCCGTCGCGCCGGAAGCGCTCCTTCAGTGCGGCGATCTCGCGCGAAAGCGCGGCCACCCGCTGCTCCATGTCCGAGCGCAGGCGTTCGGCCTCCTGCTGCTGGTGGGCCGCTTGCTTCATGTGCGAGACGATCTGCTCGCGTCGCGCGCGGAAGAACCTGGAGAGCGGGCGCACCAGCAGGTAGACGAGCAACCCGAAGAAGACGAACAGGTTCGCGGTCTTCCAGAAGAGCGATGGCAGGCCGAGAAAACCCTCGCCGCCTCCCTCCTCCGCCCAGGCCGGAAGTGCGAAACACCAGAGCAGCAGCGCCACGACGAGCCTATTCACGCCACCCTCCGCCCCAGCACGTGGCTCGCCAGCTCTCGCGCCAGCTGGCCGCTTCGCTCGCGCAGGGCCGCGCGGGCTTCGCGCGAGGCCTCGTCGAGCTCGTCCGCAAGCCGCGCCAGCCGCTGCTGCACCTCGCCGCGGGCCACCTCGAGCTTTTTTCGGCGCGCTTCCTCGCCAGATGCGCGCAGCGACGCCCTCGCCCGCTGCCCCTCCGAGGCGGCCACCGACAGCTCCCGCTCGCAGCGAGCGATCGCTTCTTCGAGGGCCTGTCGAGCCTGCTCGTACCGCTCGCGCGCCGCCTTGACCCGCGCCTCCCGCTCGTCGAGCACCCGCCCCAGCGGCTTCACCAGCTGCGTCGACACCAGCAGGTAGACCAGCCAGAAGCAGGCCATGATCAGGAGCAGCGAGTAGTTGGGCGGAGCAACCAAGCTGACCTCCCGCCGCTGACGATGGACGAGGAGGCGTAAAGCCTCCAACGGCGAGGGCTTAAATTAGCAAAGGCGACTCTCCCGGTCAACGGGAGCTGCGGCGTCCCGGGGCCGCCGGCTCGTCTACCGCGCGGGCTTCTCACGCAGGATCAGCTGCGGGAAACGCTCCTCCAGGACCCGGTAGAGCCTCGCGATCTGGACGCCGCCGCCGCTGGCCCAGTCGGCGTCTCGAAACGAGAGATCGTCCCCGGCAACCGTGCGCACTCGCAGCTCGAACACCGAGCCGCTCGCGCCGCGCGGCACGGTCGCCAGCCAGACACCCCGCACCGACGCCATCGGGAGCACGGCGTTCTGCTCGCTCCCGCGGACGTCCCGCCACTCCAGTCGGTCCCCGGTCAGGATCAGGGTGCCCGTGCTTTCCCGCCGAAACACGCCGGTCATGCGGAGCAGGGGGTCGAAGCTCATCACCTCCGGCGGGGTGGGGGATAGCAGGGGTGTGGCCTGCACAGGTGCCGGTGCCGGTGTGGCCGGCAGCGGCGTGGGCGATACTCCGCTCGCCAGCAGCGCAACGATCACGGTGTCCCCGACTTTGTTCTCCTTGAGGTAGATGAGGTCGTTGACCGTCAGCGTGTAGCGCTGCCCGGAGCGGCGCACCTGCTCGGCGACCAGGTCCGCGGAAAGCCCCGTGCCCACCATGCGAACCATGTCCACCAGACGAGCATCGTCGGGCGCAACCGGCGCCGGCGTGGGCGTGGGTGCCGTGCGGGCCACCATCGCCTGGATCACCCGCTCGGGAACACCGGCAGCGCGGAGCCTCGCGAGATCGGCCGGGGCCAGCGCCGCCACCGCAGGCGCCTCGTGGATGAGCCGAAGGATCCCGTCCTCGGGGGCGCCGGCGCGGTGTGCCGCCACGACCTCCGCCACCGTCAGCTCCTGGGCGAACGCAGTGCCGGCCGCCAGCAGAAGAACGAGAGCCGGGAGAACGCGCATCACAACCTCCCAGAACCAGCGCCGGCTCAGTGTAGCAACGTCTCCAGCCCGACCACGACGCGACGTCCCGGCGCGGGATACCCGCGCACCTCCTGGTAGCTGCGGTCCGCCACGTTGTCCACCCTCACCCGAGCGGAGAGCGTGCTCGCCAGGCGCACCGCGACGGCAAGGTTGGCGGTGACGAATCCGCCCTGCTGCACCCGTGTGAGGCTGACCGGGTCCACGTCCGGACGGCTCCCGACCCACACGAGCGACGCGGCGCCCTCGAGCGGGCCCGCGAGCGGTCCGTCAAGGGTCAGAGCTCCCGACCACGTGGGGCGCCGAAGCAACGCCTGCCCATCCCCGTTGCGCGCGTCCAGCCATGTGAGCGCCGCCTGCAGGTGGGCACGCCCGCCGAGCATCGCGATCCAGGAGGCCTCCACGCCTTCCTGGCTGGCCTGCGCGATGTTGGCGAAACGGAACTCTGCCAGATCGAAGTCGATGAGATCGTGCTCCCGGTTCCTAAAACCCACGACCTGGAGAACCGACCGCCCTCCCGAGAGCGGCAGCGACACGCCCATCTCGGCGGCGCGTGAGTGCTCCGGCGCCAGGTCGGGGTTCCCGGAGAACGGGTAGTAAAGCTCGCCAAGACCGGGAGCCCGGAACGCACGCCCGAAGGAGGCCCAGATCCGGAGCGCCCGTCCCTCCCAGCTCATCGTGAGCCTGGGCGACAGCTCGCTCCCCCATGGGCTGGCCTCGTCCCAGCGCAAGCCCGCGAGAATGCCGATCCCGCTGCCCGGCGCCCAGTCGTCCTGCGCGAACAGCGAGCGTGTTCGCAGCCGGCGGTCGTTGACCGCGGTGCCGAAGTTGGAGGCATCGGAGACGCTGTCCTCGCGCCACTCCCCGCCCACCGTAAAGTGGTGCTGCCCCGAGCGCTGGTGAAACGCGAGGTTGGCGCCGGTCGAGTCTGCCGCGGTGTCGCCGCTCACGAAGCCGAACGGGTCGTCGGGGTCCCGGAACTGCAAGCTGCGCTCAATCCGTGAAAGGGTAACCTCCAGCTCACCTCCCCGGCCCAGGTGCCAGCGCAACGGCAGTGCCGCGAGGCTCTCCGCCGCAGCGGTGAAGCGGTTTGGGGTCAGCGTGGCACCCGAGAATGGGATCTCTGTGTGGCCGGTCGTGCGCCGGAAGAGGACCCCGATGCGGCTGTCCTGCCCCAGGGCGGTGCCAAGGCTGATCATGCCGGCACGCGACCAGAACTCGTCGTTGGCCAGCGTGCCGTCCCCTGCCCGGCTGCCCACGCTCACGTACGCGTCCCAGGAACCGGCCGTCAGGCCCGCCTCCAGCTCCCCGCGCTGCCACCCGTCGCTCCCACCCTCGACCAGGGCCCGCAGGGTGTTCCCGCCCGCGTGGGCGGGCATCAACTGCACGACGCCGCCGACCGCGTCGCCGCCGTAGAGGGCGGAGTAGGGCCCGCGCACGACCTCGATCCGGTCGAGGCCCACGGTGAGGGGAAGGCTCCAGTCGTAACCGCCGAAGAACGGGGAGTTGAGCCGAACCCCATCGAACATCACCAGCGTGTGGGTGGAGGAGGTCCCGCGCACGAACACCGAGGTCACGCCCGCGTCAAGCCCCGAACGGAGCACCATCACGCCCGGCACCCAGCGCAAGGCGTCCGCGACCGCGGTCACTCCCGCGGCTCTCAGCAGCGCCGCGGGGATCACCGTCGAGGCGGCGGGCACCTCGTCCGCCGGTTGCTCTTCGCCGGTGGCGGTGACCACGACAGCATCCCGAAAGACCGGGAGCTGTTGGGCCTGGAGGGAACGCGGGAGCGCCGCTAGAGATGCGAGGGTAAGGACGACACGCCGGAGCATGGAAACCTCCCGTTTCCCAAACGGGATGGCAGGTCTCCTGGCTCCCGGATCTCCCGGAATCGCTCGCCTTCCCAGGCGTCGGGCCTCTCAACCCGTTCGCCCAGTGGCAGTGTGAGCGGTCCGTCCCCGGTCACAGTGGCGGGGGCCGCGCCGGACTCGCACCGGCTTCCCTCGACACCACCCCGAACAGCTTCTCACCGACACTCTAGTAGTCAGCGGAGAAAAAGCAAGCGGCCCGGGAAACCCGGGCCGCAGGCACGGTCACCGCTCGCGTTCTACTGCACGACCGCCTGGATCGGCACCTCGATGAGCTTGCGCAGCGGGTCGCTGGTGCTGATCTTCACGGTGGCCTTCTGCGCCCCCTTGGGGACCCCCGCTTTCATGCTCACCGCCACCTGGTAGCGCTGCCCGGCTTGCAGGGGGATCACCTCGGTGGCGAAGTTCGGGTTGTCCACCTTGACCTCGGAGAGCTGGAGTTCGACCCCCTGCCGGTTGTTCACCACCAGGAAGTTCTGCCCCACGAGGGCGTCGCCGGCCACGGTGCCGAAGTTGACCTGGGGAGGGATCACCTGCACCACCGGGCGCACCGCCCCGGTGACGTTGATCGTCACCTCGGGCGCCTTGGCTGCCGTCGTCTTCACCACGATCTTCTGGTTCAGCATCCCCTCGGGAGCGTTGGCCGGAACGGTCACAGTGAGCTCCCACTGCGAGCCCTTCCGGTCGGGGACCCGCTCCTTCTCGCCGAGTTCCTTGTACGCCAGCTGGTACGTCCCCCCGCTCGCCTCCGCGCTCTCGACTTTGAAGTCCGAGCCGTCCGCCGAGAGGAGCACGAGCCTCTCGCTCGCCGGCTCGCCCTGCAGAACGTTGCGGAAGATGATCAGCGGTCGCGGCAGCACCTCGATGAACGCCCGCACGTCCGCCTTGATCACCAGGTTGACCTGCGGGGTCGCGGGGTCGTTGGAGAACACCAGCACCGCCTTGGAGATCGGTCCCGAGAAACCGGTGGTGTCCACCTCGGCCGCGATCTTGCCGGTACCACCCGGCGGGATCGTGCGGTCGAAGCTGGCCACCGTGCAGCCGCACGTAGGCCGAACCTGGGTGATCTCGAGGGGCGCCTTGCCCGTGTTCCGGACGTCGAAGGTGGCCCGAATCTTGTCACCCTTTGCCACGGTGCCGAAGTCCTTGATCTTCTCGACCATGTCGATCACCGGCTGGGGCCCCTCCGGGGCCTTCTCGGCGGCCGCCGGGGGTTGAGGCTGCTGGGCCGCCGCCGGGGCCGGTTGCTGAGCCATCGCCGCCGCCGCCACCAGTACGGCCGCGAGTGAGCAGACTATTGTGCGCGTCATTCCCGAAACCTCCTCTCGCGTGTTTACGCGTCCGGCTCCGCCGGAGGTGGTAGAGTACACCGCCGCGCGCGAGCGTGCCAGTATACATGCAGAAACCTTGCCACTTCTACCTCCTCCCGATCGGTGGCACGGCCACGACGGCGCTCGCCGGGCTGCTGCACGAGGCAGGGGAACGGGTATCGGGAGTGGATGTCGCCCTCTACCCCCCGACCTCCGACCTGCTTGCAGAGTTGGGGGTACCGGTGCGGCTCGGCTTCGACCCGGCTGGGATCCCGGCTGACCTCG
This sequence comes from Thermoanaerobaculaceae bacterium, assembly GCA_022865555.1. Classification (GTDB taxonomy): domain Bacteria; phylum Acidobacteriota; class Thermoanaerobaculia; order Thermoanaerobaculales; family Thermoanaerobaculaceae; genus RBG-13-68-16. Next base: position 9,884 of record JALHTD010000174.1, read on the forward strand.
ACCAGGTGATCATCGGCAACGCCCTGCCGCGCAGCAACGTCGAGGTGCAGGCGGTGCTGGAGCGCGGGCTCCCCTACACCTCGCAGGCACAGGCGTTTGGCGAGCGGTTCTGCCGCCCGGCCCGGGCCGTGGTGGTGGCCGGCACCCACGGCAAGACCACCACCACCGCGCTGGTAGCGCACATCCTCACCGCCGGCGGCATGGACCCCACGGCCCTAATCGGCGGTGTGCCCCTGGGCGGCAAGCCCTGGCGGCTCGGGCATGGCGGCTGGACGGTTGTCGAGGGGGACGAGTACAACACCGCCTTCTTCGACCGCGGCCCCAAGTTTCTCCACTACAGCCCGCACCTGTTCGTGGTTGGAAACGTCGAGTTCGACCACGGCGACATCTACCCCGACCTGGATGCCATCCTGGCAGCGTTCCGTGCCGGAGTGGCGCTTGTGGGACGTGACGGACACGTGGTGGCTAGCGCGGACGACACCGGCGCCCAGCGGGTTGCGGCGAGCCACCCTCGCACCGTTTGGTACGGGCTGAACTCCCATGCCCACCTCGCCTGCACGGCCTGGGGTCACGCCGAGGCGCACCTACACGCCACGTTGCGCTGGCAGGGGCGGGCGTTCGACGTCCAAACACCGCTCGTCGGGCGGCACAACCTGGACAACCTCCTCGCCGCCTGCGCCTGCGCCCTCCTGGCAGGGATGACCCCCGAGGACGTCGCGGAGGCGGCCGCTGCGTTCCCGGGCGTGCGCCGTCGGCTGGAGCTCGTCGGCGAGGCCGCCGGAGTCGCCGTCGTGGACGACTTCGCCCACCACCCCACCGCGGTGAGGCTCACCCTGGAGGGGGCGCGCCACCGCTTCCCGGGACGGCGCCTCGTGGCCGTGTTCGAGCCCCGTTCCCTCACCGCCGGCCGCAAGGCGTTCAGCGCTGCTTACGAGGCCGCGCTGTCCAGGGCGGAGGTGGCGCTCCTCGCACCGGTCTACCACCGGGCGCGCCTGGGACCGGAGTTGGCCCTCGACCGCGAGGCACTGGCGGCCGCGCTCTCGGCCCGCGGGGTCGTGGCCGAGGCGCTTCGGGAGGACGCCGACCTCGCCGATGCGGTGCGCCAACACCTGCAGGCCGGCGACGTGGTGCTCTGCATGTCCTCCGGGGACTTCGGCCGCCTGCCGCGGCGGCTGCTCGCGCTGCTGCGGGGGGAGCGATGAAGGCGGCCTTCGCCCGCGCCCTGGCCACGGTGGGTGGGCTGGGAGACCTCCTGCCCGCCCCTGGGACCACCGTCGGCTCGCTCGCGGGTATCCTGCTGTACTGGGGCGCCAGCCGCCTGTGGCCACACCCAACCTGGGCGGTGGCGATTGTGGGCCTTGCCGTGCTGGTGCCCCTCGCCGTGTGGGCGTGCGGAACCGAGGCCGCGCGGCGGGGTCAGGCCGACCCAGGCCCGATCGTGCTCGACGAGGTTGCCGGGCAGTGGCTCGCCCTCGCGGTCGTGGCGTTGGGTCGTTCCCAGGCGCCCGGCCCGCGCGAGATGGCGGTCGCGTTCGTGCTCTTTCGCGTCCTCGACGTGGTCAAACCGTGGCCGATCCGGAGGCTCGAGCGTCTTCCGGGCGGCTGGGGGATCGTGGCCGACGACCTCGGGGCGGCTCTGGCCGCGGGGTTGCTCGCCCTTGCGGTCTTCGCCGTTCTCTAGTGCGGCGCGGGGCGGTGCTCCTCGAGCACCTCCGTGAGGTCGTCGGCGAGGGGGTGCCCGCCGACGTGGCGGTCCAGCTCGCCAAGCAGCGCGGCGAGCACCTGGGGGCCGCCAGCGTCCCGGTTCTGCCGGAGGACACCCTGCAGCCTCTCGTAGCCGAACGGGCTCCCGGCGTCGTCATGCGCCTCCACCAGTCCGTCGGAGTACAGGAGCAGCCGGCTGCCGGGGGCGAACGGCAGGCTGCGCTCGGGCGCGGGGTCAGGCCAGCGGTGGCCGAGCGGCAGCGAGGACAGCAGGACCTCCTCCACCCCCCCGTCGGCCGCCAGGAGGACGCCGGGCTGGTGGCCCGCGCTCGCGATCTTCACCTCCCGGCGCTCCGCGTCCACCTCGGCGAGGGCGAAGGAGACCATGCGCTGCTTGAGGCTCTGGCCGAGCAGCAGGTGGTTGAGCTTCGACAGCAGCTCGCCACCCCGGTACCCCTCCTCGATGAGCGCCGCGGCGGCGGACTTGACCATCGCCATGAGCAGACCGGTGGGCAGACCATGGCCGGCCACGTCGCCGATCGAAACCACCAGCCGCCCGGGTGCCAGGGGGAAAAGATCGAAGTAGTCACCCCCGACCTCCGCCGCCGGTCTGAAGTGTGCCCACACCGAGAGCGGGCCGCTGGAGAGCTCCGAGGGTGGCAGAAGGCTCTCCTGGATCTCCCGCGCCAGCTCCATCTCCCGAGCCATGCGCTCCTTCTCGGCGACGTGGGCGAGCATCGTGCCCACCGACTCGGTCATGGCGTTGAACGACACCGCAAGGTCCCCGAGTTGGTCGCGACGCTTGACCGGGATGCGGGCATCGAGGTCGCCTTGCGCCACCGCGCGGGCTCCGCGGGTCAGCCGAGCGGTGGAGCGGGTGACGCGGAGGATCATGACCGCAGCGAAACCGACGGCGACCAGGTAGATCGAGCCGAACACCGCAGCCACGACGAGAAGCATGGCCTTGGCCTCGCTGCCGATCTTGTCCGTCGGACCGAAGAGATCGTCGATGGCCCCGCGGGGAGAGAGCTTGATCAAGGTGAGCAACAGGAAACCTTTGAGCTCCTCGCCGCTGCCAAGGGCCCGCGGCGTCTTTCCAGACCAGATCCACAGCAGGCGGGCCCGTTGCCAGCGGCTGCCCTCTGCGGGCCTCGCAGTCAGCCAACCTTCCTCCACCTGTGTCTGGAGGACCGACTGGCCATCGATGCGAAACGTGGAAGGTCCACCGGGCTCGCCGCCAACGGCGATCCTGGCGTTGCGACCTCCCGTTGTCGCCGCCGTTGCACCCTTCACCTCCGCCACGAAGCGCACGTCATACCAGCCTCCGGGGGTGAATGCCCGCGCGTTGGCGATGTCCAGGGGCATGAGGACGGCTGCAAACCTGTTCCCACGCCGTTCCACGGCCGCCAGGAATGCCGCTGCGCCGTGAACCACCTCTCCCTGCCAACCACGCTCGTCCACCCAGCGCGGCAACGGCAGCTCTGCCGCACCGGCGCTTCGCCACTCGCCCGAGGCGTCGGCAAGCACCCACTCTTCGCGGATTCCTCTCTCCTGGTCGGTGCCACCGGCCTGGAGGAGCTCCCGCGCGTATTCGGTCCGCCCCTGTGCCAGCTCGCGCACGGCCGAGTCGGCGCGCGCCGCCATCGCGGCGCTCAACCGCTGCATCTCGTTCCCGACCCTCGTGCCAGCGTACTGGCCCACCAGCACATACCCGAGGACGAGAGCGAGACCCACGAAGAGCGTGAACGGCGTCAGACCTATGAGCAGGTAGGAGATGAAGAGCCTTAACCCGACGCGGTAGGTGAGCTTGCGCCAGGTCCAGCGCGCTGCCCAGCCAACGAGCGGGAGAACACAGAGAATCGCGACCACCAGCGCGAGGGTCGCCAGATCGGAATCGGGTCGGAGCAGGCGCGCGACAACGGCGAGGGCTACGAGACCGGCGGCCACCGCGAGATAGCCGTTGCGCAGCCAGCGCGTTCTTCCCCTCGCGCTCACGGGCGTCGGTGTGCTCATTCCACCCCTCCTACGCGAAAGACATCCGAAAGGTTGAGGGCTACCGGACCCGGGTGCGGCGGTTCTTGACGTAGTCGGCAAGCATGAACTCGCCCAGGTTGTAGGGGTTGGCGAAGTAAGCGCGGCCGCGGTTGGTGCGGGTGAGCTTCTCCACGAAGTCCTGGAGCTGCGGGTCGGTGGCGATCATGAACGTGGTGATGACCACCTTCTGCCGCCGGCACTGGTCGGCCTCCTCCAGGGTGCGGTTGACGATCTTCAGGTCGAGCCCGAACGGGTTCTTGTACACACGGTGCCCCTCCGTGATCGCGGAGGGCTTGCCGTCGGTGATCAGGAAGATCTGCTTGTTGGGGTGCTTTCGGCTCGCCAGCATCCCACGCGCCACCTCGAGCGCCTCGCAGGTGTTGGTGTGAAACGGGCCCGCCTGGATGCGCGGGATCCCGGACAGCTCGATGCGGGATGCCCGGTCGCCGAACACCAGAACACCCAGGTAGTCCCTCGGGTACTTCGAGGTGATCAGCTCGGTGAGCGCCAGCGCCACGGTCTTGGCCGGCGTGATGCGGTCCTCGCCATAGAGCACCATCGAGTGGGAGATGTCGATCGCCACCACGGTGGCGCACGAGGTGAGGTGCTCGGTCTCGGCCACCTCGAGGTCCTCCTCGGCCAGCTCCAGCTCGCCCCGGGTGCGCTTGAGCGCATTGGTCGTGGAGCGGATGCCGTCGATCGCCTGGACCTCGTCCCCGAACTCGTACGGCCTCGTCGCCGGCAGGCGCTCCGCCCCCTCACCGGCGGCAGGGATCGGGTGGTAACCGGGGCCAGCCTTCCTGAGGCTCGAGAAGACCTCCTCGAAGGCGCTCCGCCGAAGTTGCCGCGTGCCCGAGGCCGTAAGCTGCAGCGCTCCCTGGCTGTCCCGGCCGAGCACACCCTGCTCTTCCAGTTGCGCGAAGAACGCCTCCAGGTCGACGGCCTCGTCGACGTAACCGCGCTCCTGCAACTCGCGCATCCACTCGCGGGCCCGCTCCACGTCCCCGCCGGCGGCGAGCAGCAACTGGTTAAACAGCCGCAGCAGGTCGAGCCCGGCCAGCAGTCCCTTGATCAGCTCGGGGTCGAGGTAGAGATACCGATGACGCATCGCCGCTCGGCCGTCACGCTGCGACGCCAGGAGATCCTTCGCCCCCGCTGCGCGAGGGCTCAGGATGACGCTTCGCGTCAGTTCGCATCGCTCTGACCTTCACCACGGGCGACGCGCCGCATGAGCTGGAATTTCACCATCTCCTTGTAGCTCACCGTGCTGTCGAGGTCCTCCCGCGCCAGCTTGAGGTGCTGGTGCAGGCCCTCGAGGACCATTTCCGCAGCGAACGCCCGCTCCTGCTTCGTCCTGCCGTGCTTCTCGGCGAGCTTCATGAGGCCAGGCACGCGTGCAAGCTCCGCCTCGTAGTCCGCAAAGCGCTGCTCGTCCGAGAGCGTCACGCTGTTGCCGGCGGCGAACCACGCGACTATCGGCGCGAACGGACCCTTGTCTTCAGGCGAGCCGACCTCCCGCCCAATCGCGGGAAACGCTGCCGCGAAGCGCTTCTTCACCGCGGCGCCGATGAGCGCGCGCGCGACGACCTCGGCCCCCTTCTGTTCGCCCTCGTAGACCATCTCGACCTTCCCGGTGATCGCCGGCAGCAGCATGTGGATGTCCACCAGCCTCGGGTACACGGGCTCCTCGCCGGTCGAGAGCGCACGCCGCTCCAGGTTCGAGACCAGCAGCTCCAGCGCCGCGATCGGCACCCGCGCGCTCACCCCCGAGCTCTGATCGACGAGCTCGCTCTCACGCGCCGCGAAGGCGATCTCCTCGATGATCAGCTCGACCTCCTCGGGGATCTCGACGCGGGGGCCGACGCGTTCCCGCCAGGCCTCCTGCCGCGTGATCGTCACAGCCGTGGCCGCGTCCACCGGGTAGTGCGTCAGGATCTGCGAGGAGATGCGGTCCTTGAGAGGCGTGATGATATTGCCCCGGCTGGTGTAGTCCTCCGGGTTCGCGGAGAACACCATCAAGATGTCGAGGGGGATCCGGATGGGGAAGCCGCGAATCTGGATGTCGCGCTCCTCGAGGATGTTCAGCAGGCCGACCTGGATTCGGGGGGCGAGGTCCGGGAGCTCATTGATCGCGAAGATGCCGCGGTTGGTGCGCGGCACGATGCCGAAGTGGATGACCTCCGGGTCCGCATACGTGAGGCGCCGGGTGGCTGCCTTGATCGGGTCGACGTCGCCGATCAGGTCGGCAATCGTCACGTCCGGGGTGGCCAGCTTTTCGTTGTACCGAGCCTCGCGCGGCAACCACTCCACCGGAGCGTCATCCCCGGCTTCCTCCACGATGCGCCGGGCCAGCGCGGAGGTGGGCCGGTACGGATCGTCGTTCAGTTCGCTCCCGGCCACCACCGGGATCTCGTCGTCGAGCAGCGTGACCAGGGCCCGCAGGATCCGCGTCTTCGCCTGGCCGCGAAGGCCGAGAAGAATGAAGTCGTGCTGGGCGAGCAACGCGTTGACGATACCGGGCACGACGGTCCGCTCGTACCCCACGACCCCGGGGAACAGGGGATCCCCGGACGAAAGCCTCGCGATGAGGTTCTCGCGCACCTCCAGCTTGACCGGGCGCGTGACGACGCCTGCGGCCCTCAACGCCCCAAGCGTGGAAGGTCTCCGTCCGCTCATGGCTGACCGCCTTCTCGGGTACCGGTGAGGTCCTCTCGTCGCATCGGCCTCCAGAACAATCCCGAGGCCGGTTTGTTCCCGGTGTGGACAGCCGCGGCCGGCGATGCTAGGCTCCGGGCCGATCGGGAGTTAGCTCGCCCACGCCCGGAGGTCACCCCGGGTGTGGCGTCGCCTACAGGGCGGCGGGTCCGCCGCCGGTGAAGGGAGAGACGGAATGATCGGGAAACCAATGGAGCAGGCACTCAACAAGCACCTCAAGGAGGAGATGTACTCGTTCTACCTCTACCTCGCGATGTCGGCCTACCTGGAGGGGCTCAACTTCAAGGGAATGGCCGCGTGGATGCGGGTGCAGGCGCAGGAGGAGTACGCCCACGCGATGAAGTTCTTCGACTTCCTGCACGCGCGCGGGGGGACCGTCACGCTCCTTGCCCTCGACCAGCCGCAGTCGGAGTGGGCCTCGGTGCTGGCGGCGTTCAAGGCCGCGCACGGCCACGAGCGGGGGATCACCAAGAAGATCCATGCCCTGGCGGACAAGGCCACCACCGAGAAGGACCACGCCACCGCCAACTTCCTCCAGTGGTTCGTGAAGGAACAGGTGGAGGAGGAGGCGACGGTCGAGACGATCGTGAAGCGCCTCGGGGCGGTGGGCGACAGCCCCGGCGCCCTCTACTACCTCGACCACGACCTCGGCAAGCGCGGCAAGTAAGTCCCCCTCAGGCAGCCGTCGGCTGAACCTTGTGGACGGTCCCGCAGTGCGGGCACGCGATCTGGCGGCCCAGGTAGGCGGGCGGGAACTTGAGCGTGGTCCCGCAGGCGCACGGGACGAATGAGTAGCGGTTCAGCCGCCACAGCATGTCGGTGGTCTGCCGCACCCGCTCAAGCCGGCTCCCGGCATCGGGCGCGCCCGGCGGGGCCGCCGGCCTTGTCTCTGCAGCCGCGAGCGCCCCGAACGGCACGACGCCCACCGCCCGCCCGGTGACCTTCCGAAACGCCTGGTCGTAGTGCACCAGCCCTGCGCCCGCCCCCATCGAGCGCAGGATTCGTATCCGCTCGGAGATCGGCGGGTGCGTGCTCGAGAGGTCGGCAAGACCCCTTGGGCTCACGCCAAGCGGGTTGACGATGTACATCGGTGCGGTGGCGCGGGTGGCGACTCCGAGCTTCGCGGTGGAGCGCGAGATCTTCTCGAGGGCGCTGGCCAGCCCCTCCGGGTAGCGCGTGTAGAGGGCAGAGGATGCATCCGCAAGGTATTCGCGCCGGCGTGAGATCGCGAGGTAGATCAGCTGTGCGACCAGGGGCGCCAGGATCATCAGCGCGATGGCGACAACCAGGATGATGAGCTGCGCCTGGCCTCCGCTCCGCGAAGACGTTCGCCGTCGCCCACCACCGTAGAAAAACATGCGGGCCCCGGCGTCCGCGAGCAGCACGATGGCGCCCATCATGACCCCGACCATCATCATGTAGAGCACGTCGCGGTTCGCAACGTGACCCAGTTCGTGCGCGATGACGCCCTGCAGTTCGTCGCGGTTCAGCGTCTCCAGAAGGCCGGCGGTAACTGCCACCACGGCATGCTGCGGGTCGCGCCCGGTGGCGAATGCGTTCGGCGCAGCCTCGTCGATGATATACACATCCGGAGGCTTCGGAAGCCCGGCCGCGATGCTCATCTCCTCGACGACGTTGAACAGCACCGGGTTGTCCTTCTTCTCGATTCGGCGCGCGCGGGCGAGGGCGAGGAAGATCGAGTCGCCCTGATAGTAGCTCACCAGCGTGAGGCCGATCCAGACGAGGAACGCGACGAAGAGCCCGCCGGCTCCCGCCCCGGGTGCGAGTGCCTCACCCAGCGTGTAGCCGAGCAGGAAGAGCAGGGCCGCCATCAGCACCACGAGGGTGGCGGCGCGGCGTTGGTTGGCGCGAACGAGTTCCCACACGGTATGGGGATCCGGCTAGAACTTGACCTGCGGCGCCTGGCGCTCCTCCGCCGCCTCGACCTCGAAGAACTTCTCCATCTTGAAGCTGAACGAGGTCGCGATGATGCTGGAGGGGAACATCTGTATCTTGTTGTTGAGCCGCATCACCGCGTCGTTGTAGTACTGGCGCGCAAACGAGATCTTGTTCTCGGTCGAGGTCAGCTCCTCCTGGAGCGCGAGGAAGTTCTGGTTGGCCTTGAGGTCCGGGTATGCCTCGGCTACGGCGAACAGCGAGCGCAACGTCTGAGACAGCGCGTTTTCCGCCTTGGCGCGCTCCTCGACGCCCCCGGTGACCTGGATCGCCTGCTGGCGTGCCTTCGTCACCGCCTCGAGCGTGTTGCGCTCGTGGCCCATGTACCCCTTGACGGCCTCCACAAGGTTGGGGATCAGGTCGTGCCGCCGCTTCAGCTGCACGTCGATCTGGCCCCACGAGTTCCTCACCTCGTTTCGTGAGCCGACCAGGCCGTTGTACATCCCCATCACCCACAACGCCACAAGCACGACAACGATCAGAAAGAACAGGAAGATCATCGCTCCACCTCCCCTGAATCACGATCCGGTCCGGTCGTCGCCGGCGCCTCTGGCACCGGTGCCCCGAACGTCTCACCCATGAAAGCCAGAACCGCCTGAGCTGGGGAACCCGGTACCGGAGTCAACTGCCGCACCAGCACACCCAGTTCCCCGTGGTCGAACCACAGCCCGTGCCCCGCGCAGCGGTCGAGCAGCACCCGGAGTGACGTCCCCAGTGCCACCTTGTCCATCGCCCTGTCGCAGCGCGGACACCGCCGCGGTTTCTCGCTGGTCGCGGCCCTTTCCAGCGACCCCTCCGGCACGCGCAGTGGGCGGCCAAGCTTCTCGGAGAGCAAGGCAAACTCGCCGGCGTCGAACCAAA
>JALHTD010000175.1 GCA_022865555.1 Thermoanaerobaculaceae bacterium
TCTCCCGCGGCCGGCCCGGGGTACGGGGTCGGGCCCTGCACCTCTACGTACGTCTTTGGGAACGGCCGGGTTCTCGACGGTTTGAGCCAGACGGGCGCACGCGACGCCTCGCGATCCCCGGTCTGCTACCATCCGCCGACGCCCGCGCCCCCGGGGCTCGCTCCGACGGCTCAGGGCGCGCGAGGTGAGCCCGTCATGACCGAGTCGACGACCACACCTGCTCTCGAGATGCCCGCCCCGCCCAAGGCGTACCGCTGGGCCATGCTGGTGCTGATCTCCCTGGCGATGTTCGGCAACTACTACGTGTACGACTCGATCAGCCCGCTCGCCGACGTTTTGAAGGCGCAGCTCGGCTTCTCCGACGCCAACATCGGCCTGCTCAACGCCATCTACAGCATCCCCAACGTCTTCATGGTGCTGATCGGGGGCTTCATCATCGACCGCATCGGCACCCGCAAGGCAACGATGCTGTTCGGCATCCTCTGCTTTGCCGGCGCGGTGATAACCGTGCTGAGCGGCGCGCTCGCGATGATGGCCGCCGGCCGACTGATCTTCGGGCTGGGCGCCGAGTCGCTTATCGTCGCGGTCACCACGGCCATCGCCAAGTGGTTCCGCGGCAAGGAGCTCTCGTTCGCATTCGGGATCAACCTGACGATCGCGCGCCTCGGATCGTTTGCGGCCCTCAACGCCCCGACCTGGGCCGCGGCGGCCTACGCCAACTGGAAGTGGCCGCTTTTGATCAGCGTCGGCCTGGCCACCTTCTGCATCACCGGGCCGATCCTCTACTGGGTCCTCGAAGTCCGGGCCGAGAGGCGCTACTCGCTCGGGGGAGCCGGCGGCACCGACAAGGTCGTCTTTGCCGACCTCTTCAAGTTCGGCGTCTCCTACTGGTACGTGGTGGCGCTTTGCATCACCTTCTACTCCGCGATCTTCCCGTTTCAGACGTTTGCGGTGAAGTTCTTCATCGAGGCCCACGGCGCATCGCGCGAGTTTGGCGGGTTTCTCTCGAGCCTGCTCACCCTGTTCGCGATGATCTGCACGCCGCTCTTCGGCCTGCTCGTCGACAGGGTGGGTAAACGCGCCCTCTTCATGATGTTCGGCTCGCTGCTGCTGGTCCCCGTCTACCTCATCATGGCGTACACACGAATCCCCCTCCTCGTGCCGATGGCGGTCATGGGTATCGCGTTCTCGCTCATCCCGGCCGTGATGTGGCCGTCCGTGGCGTACATCGTGGACCAGTCCAAGCTCGGCACCGCGTACGGCCTGATGACAATGATCCAGAACATCGGGCTGGCCGGCTTCAACCTGCTGATCGGGTGGGCGAACGACCACTGGGCGGCGAGCGCCTCCAACCCAACGGGGTACCGGCCTGGGATGTGGATGTTCTCCGTGCTCGGCTTCGTGGCCCTGCTCTTTGCCCTCCTCCTGCGCCGACGTGAGACCGGACCCCACGCCCGCGGCCTTGAGACCATCAGGGTCTCCGGCAAGGACTCCACTCCCTAACCACGGGCTGCCGCGACCGGCCACGCCGCCGCAAATGCCACCAGGTCTCGCGCCCGTGCGACTCGACGACCCGGGCTGCGACGGTTTTGCTCCATGACGCATCTTGATGGGTGTGGCACAAGATCTCACTGCAGGCGGTCAGGTGGCTCTGAACTTCTTCGAGCCTGCGACCGTATTGCATCTTGGGGAACCCCGGGGAGCGACTACGCGACCAGCCCAGACGACGATCGTGGACGAGTTGGTGCTGGCGCGCGCCAAGGCCGGCAACGAGGCGGCGTTCGAGACGCTCTACCGCCACTTTGAGGCACCGGTGTACACCCTCGCCCGCCGCCTGACCCGCACCCCCCACGACGCCGAGGACGTGCTGCAGGAGACGTTCCTCGAGGTGCTGCGCAGCATCGGCCGCTTCCGCGGCGATGGCTCGTTTGCGGGGTGGATCCGCAAGGTCACGGCGAGCAAAGCACTCATGAGGCTGCGCACGCAACGCTCGCGCGTGCCCGAGGAGGAGCTCTCCGAGGAGCTGGCCGACGCCATCGCGGCGGATCGCAACCACGGCGTCACGCCCATCGCCACCGCGCCCGAGAGGCTCGACCTGGAGGCCGCCCTCGCGCGCCTCCCAAACACCGCCCGCGCCGTGATCTGGCTCCACGACGTGGAGGGTTACAGCCACGATGAGATCGCCGCGATGGTGGGCAAGACCGCCAGCTTCTCCAAGTCGCAGCTGGCCCGGGCCCATGCCCGCCTCCGCGAGATGCTCGAACCGACTTCGGAGGGACCATGCACCTGAGCCTCGAACACCTGCTCGCGGTGCGGGACGGCGAGGCGACCGCTGATGCCGCAGGGCACGCCGCTTCCTGCCCGGAGTGCGGCGCGGAGATCGAGCGCCTCCGGACCATCCAGCGAGGTCTCGCGGCGTTGCCCGAGGACCGGCCGGAACAGGACTTCTGGCCGGGGGTCCGCGCGGCCCTGGCGGCTCACCGGAACCGCCGGCACTGGCTCGCGGCCGGCTGGGCCGCTGCCGGCCTCGCAGCTGCTTTCACGCTCACCATCGGAGTGCGCGGCGGGCTCGAGGCCTGGCACGAGGCCAAGCTTTCGCGCGAAACCGGGGAGCTTGTTGCAGCCTCGCAGCAGCTCGAGCAGCAGCTGCGCACCTACGGGAGCGCCGGCCGCGTGGTAAGCGGTCGAACGGCGGGCACCATCGTGCAGATCGAGGACCGGATCGCCCTCGTCGACGCACAGCTCAGCCGCGCGGGGTCCGATCGCGTTCCCTCCCAGGATGTCCTGAGCTTGTGGCAGGAGCGGGTGCGGCTCCTGGACGCGCTGGTCAGCGTTCAGACCTCTCGCACCGCCTACGTCGGGCTGTGAAGGAAGGGAGACATGACATGAACACCAAGAGAATCCTCGCGCGGCTCGCCATCGTTCTGCTACTGGTGGCCGCCCCGGTCGCCGCGCAGGAGACCACCAAGGAGGCCGAGAAGGCACGCCGCGAGGCCGAGGCCCAGATGAAGAAGGCCGAGCAGCAGATGCGCGAGGCCGAGATGGCGATGCGGGAGGCAGCCGAGAAACTGGGTGATCTGCACACGGAGCGGAATCTCAAGAGGGTCGCCCGGAAAGTCGTCATCTTCAGCGACCGCGCCCGCCTCGGCCTGGTCCTCCAGTCGGAAAAGAACCCCAAGACCGACGCGATCGGGGCCTATGTGGAGGCGCTCACCCCAGGCAGCGCCGCCGAGGAGGCAGGCCTGCGCGCCGGCGACATCATCGTCAAGTTCAACGGCGAGCCGCTAGCGTCCGCCACGGTCGAGGCCGACGACGACGAGTCGGCGCCAACCGCGCGACTCATGGAGCTCGCTCGCGACCTCAAGGACGGCGACAAGGTCACGCTGGAGTACCGCCGCGGGGTCGAGACCCGGACCGTCACGGTCACCGCCACCCGGGCCATGGGACCCCGCGTCAGGATGGTCATCGTGCCCGAGCAGCCCCTGATCGAGATTCCGGACATCGAGATGCCGGACGTCCCGGACATCGACCTGGACGTCCACACTGGCGGCCGCCCCTGGCGCGACATGGACCTCGTAGCGCTCAACCCGGAGCTCGGCGAATACTTCGGCACCTCCGAGGGGATCCTCGTGGTGAGCACTTCGAAGGATGGCCCCCTCAAGCTCAAGGCGGGGGACGTGATCCTCAAGATCGGCGAACGCACGCCCACCACGCCGACACAGGCGATGCGGATCCTGCGCTCCTACGAGCCAAGCGAGACCGTGGCGCTTCAGGTGATGCGCAAGCGCGAGAAGGTGGCCATCTCGGTGCAGGTGCCGCCGCACAGGACCGGCTCGTTCCGGTGGTACGGCGAGGCGCCGGAAACCCCAGAGCCTCCGGCAGCCCCAGCTCCGCCCGCCCCGCCGGCACCCAAGCTCTAGACGGTTGACCGCTGAAAAGAAAAGCGCTCGCGGGTTTCGCCCGCGAGCGCTTTCTCATCGCTTGCGCCCGGCCGCTGCGCCTCAAACTTCCACCGGCAGGTCCTTCTCCTTCGCGTACTGCTCCCACTCCTCCTCGAACATCAGGGAGGACATGTCCCTCATTCGGTCGACGAAGACGATGCCATCCAGGTGGTCGTACTCGTGCTGGATCACCCGACCGTGGAACCCCTCTGCTTCGAACGTCAGCGGGTTGCCGTCTGTGTCGAACGCAGAGACCTTCACCGCCGGATGACGCGGGACCATCCCCCGAAGCCCGGGCAGCGAGAGACACCCCTCCCAACCGAGTTCGGTGGGCTCCCCCAGCAGCGTCAGCACCGGGTTCACGAGCACCTGTGGGGCCACCTCGTGGCGGTCCCTCTCGCCCGGGACGTAGTACGCGAGGACGCGCACCCCGGCTCCCACTTGGGGGGCGGCCAGCCCCACACCGTTGTCCTCGAACATGGTACGCAGCAGGTCGCGCCCGAGGTCAGTCAGGAAGCGTGTGCCGAAGCGCTCACGGGGGACCTCCTGGGCACGCTCGCGCAACACCGGGTTCCCCAGCCGCACGACGGTGCGGTGGCGTCCGTCCAGTGGTCGCGTGCTCACGTGCGTCCCCTCACTCCCTGGCCATTTTCAATCCGCACACCGTTTCAGTCCACCGAGAACGAGTGGCCACACCCGCATGAGCGCACCGCGTTCGGGTTCTCCACCACGAAGCCTGCCCCGCGCAGGTCCTCGACGAAGTCCACCGTGGCCCCGGTGAGATACTGCGCCGACATCGGGTCCACGAGAACTTTCACGCCGCCCGACTCCACCACGGTGTCGCCGTCCTGCAGGTCGTCGAACGTAAAGCCGTACTGAAAACCAGAGCAGCCACCGCCCTGCACGAAGATGCGCAACTCCTTGCCCTTCGCCTCGGTCATCTCACCGGCGTAGTGCCGGACCTTCTCAACGGCCTTCTCGGTGATGGTGAGCATCTTCACCCTCCAGGGGCAGACCGACCCCTACCCTCGAAAAACCTCAACTTTCCAGGCAGGTATTCCCGCCATCAGGCCCCGTGCTCGGCGAGCCAGCGCTCGGCCTCGATGGCCGCCATGCAGCCGCTCCCGGCGGCGGTGACAGCCTGCCGGAAGACGCGGTCCTGCACGTCGCCGCAGGCGAACACCCCTTCCACCGAGGTGCGGGGGGAATCGGGTCTCGTCACGATGTAGCCCAGCCCATCCAGCTCGAGTTGCCCGGCAAGAAGCTCGGTGTTGGGCTTGTGCCCGATCGCCATGAAGACGCCCTGAGCGGCGAGCACGCGCCGCTGCTTGGTGCGCACGTCCTCCAGCACGACCCCGGTGATGCCCTTCTCGCGCGTCCCCTGGATGTCCACGACCACCGAGTGCCACTCGAAGGCGATCTTCGGGTTGACCCTGGCACGCTCTTGCATGATCCGCGAGGCGCGCAGCTCACCCCGCCGGTGGACCACCGTCACCTTGGTGGCGAACCGCGTCAGGAACGTGGCCTCCTCCATCGCGGTGTCGCCGCCGCCCACCACCACGACCTCCCGGTCCTTGAAGAAGAACCCATCGCAGGTGGCACACGCGGAGATGCCATAGCCCATGAGCTCCTTCTCCGCAAGGATTCCGAGAAGGCTGGCGGTGGCGCCGGTGGCGACGATGAGGGCATCGCAGCTCACCACCCCGTGCTCCGCGGTCGTCACCCGAAACGGGCGTTGCGACAGGTCGACTGCGGTGGCCGTGTCGAAGATCGTCACGGTGCCGAAGCGCTCCGCCTGAGCTCGCATCTTGGTCATCAGCTCGGGACCCAGGATCCCTTCCGGAAAGCCGGGGTAGTTCTCCACGTCGGTGGTGATGGTGAGCTGGCCCCCCGGCTGCATCCCGTCGATGACCAAGGGCGCAAGCTCGGCCCGCGAGGCGTAGAGCGCAGCCGTCAGCCCTGCCGGGCCCGAGCCCAGGATGAGCACTCGGTAGTGTCGCCTCTCCATGAGATCTTCTCCCCGTACTCCGACGACAAAACGACCTGCCGTGTCGCAGGCAGTCGCAATTCTAGCAACCGTGTCAAAGCCGGACGGAAGTGCCGCGCCGTCTCCGGAACACCAGGACCTCCTCCACCCCCGCCGCCCGCGCATTTGCCGCCAACTCGTCGAAGCCCAATCCCACCTCGGCAGGGGCATGCGCGTCGGAGGAGAGCACGAACCGCACCCCGGCGGAGGCCAACTCACGGAGAAGGTCCGGGGCAGGGTAGTCCTCCCCTACCGGCTTGCGCCGCCCGCCGGAGGAAAGCTCCACCGCGCAGGAGGAGCGCGCCACGGCCGCCACGATCTCGCTCTGCCGCCCGGCGAACGGGAGCGAGGCCCTGTGTCCGAACTTCTTGGGCAGGTCGAGGTGCGTGAGCACGTCGAAGAGTCCCGAGCCGGCTGCTGAGATCAACAGGTCCGCATAGCGCGCCCAGATGCGGTCCACCTCGGCCTGGCCCTGATTGAGACGCGCGAGCGATGTGGGCGCGTCCACCAGCCACCCGTCGATCAAGTGCACCGAGCCCAGCACGACATCGAACGGATACGCCTCGAGCAGGCGCGCCAGCTCTTCCTCGTGCCCCTCCGCGTAGTCGGCTTCCACGCCGAGCAGCACCTCGATCCGTCCCCGGTAACGCTCCGCGAGCGCGAGGACGTCGTCCACGTAGCGCGGCAGCTCGTCTGCGGCCATCGCGAGCGCGGGGTCCCGCTCCTCCGGCGGGAGCCAGTAGAACGGCGCATGATCGCTGAGCGTGATCGCCGCAAGACCTCTTTCCATGCCGGCCTCGACGAACTCCTCGTCGAGTCCCCCCGCGTGCCCGCAGCGCGCCGTGTGGATGTGAGTGTCGCAGGGGAAGCGCTGTGCCATGCGCGGAGGATACGCCAGCAGCCTACGAGGCCATCTCGGCCACGATGGCCTCGGCGGCCGCCACCGGATCCGCCGCCGCCGTGATCGGGCGCCCCACCACCAGCAGGTCAGCCCCGGCGGCGATCGCCTCGCGAGGGGTCGCCACCCGGCGCTGGTCGCCCCTGTTCTCGCCCGACGGCCGCACCCCGGGAGTCACCAGCAGGAACCCCGGTCCGAGGGCAGAGCGCAGACCGGCAGCCTCCTGGGGCGAGCACACGACCCCGGCGCATCCGCAGCGCTGCGCCAGCGCCGCCCACGCCGCCACCCTGCCCGAGGCGCCGCCCGGGATCCCGAGTTCTGCGAGTGCCCCATCGTCCAGGCTCGTCAGCACCGTGACCGCCAGCACGGCCGGGGGCCGCTGAGCCTTCGCGGCGCCCGCCACCGCGGCGCGCAGCATCGCTTCGCCCCCCGAGGCGTGCACCGTGAGCATCGCCACGCCCAGGCGCGCCGCGTTGCTCGCAGCGCGCTCCACGGTGTTGGGGATGTCGTGTAGCTTGAGGTCGAGGAAAACCGGCAGGCCGAGCTCGCGCACCTCGGCCACCAGCGCCGGCCCATGAGCGGTGAACGCCTCCAAACCGACCTTGGCCACACCCACGCGCCCCCGGAGGGCGCCCGCCAGACGCAGGACCTCCTCACGCTCGGACGCGTCCAGCGCGACCGCCAGCCGGCGCACGGCCTCCTCACGCGTCAGTGCCACTCGAGCGCTCCCACCAACTCGCGCACCTCGGCAATCCCGTGCTCGGCGCAAAACCGCTCGAGCTCCCCCAGGATGTGCAGCGGGGCGGCCGGATCCCGGAAGATCGCCGTTCCCACCTGTACCGCGCTTGCCCCGGCGAGCAGAAACTCCACCACGTCGCGGCCGGTCTCGACCCCCCCGATTCCCACCAGCGGTACAGACGGGAGCGCCCTGTGCACCTCCCACACCATGCGCAGGGCGATCGGTTTGATGGCCGGGCCGGACAGCCCCCCGCAGCCTCTGGCCAGCACCGGCCGGCGCTTCTCGGCATCGATGGCCATCGCGCGCAGCGTGTTGATCAGCGTGAGCCCGTCCGCCCCGCCGTCGACCGCCGCACGAGCGGTGCCGACGAGATCCGGCGCGTTGGGAGAGAGCTTCACCCACAGGACTCGGCGCGTCGCCGCCCGGCCCATCCGGGTGAGCCGTTCCAGCTGCGCGGGGTCATGTCCGAACTCGATCCCCCCCGCGGTGACGTTGGGGCAGGACACGTTCAGCTCATAGGCGGCGATCCCTTCCTCCCGCTCGCACCGCTCGATCACCTCGACGTACTCCTCCATGCGCTCGCCGAACACGTTGACCGCAACCACCGCACCCCGTTGCCGCAGCACCGGCAGCGCCTCGATGCAGAACGCCTCTACCCCGATGTTCTGGAGGCCGATCGCATTGATCATCCCCGCCGCCGTCTCGACGATGCGCGGGGTGGGGCTTCCGCGCCGAGGCTTGGGGGAGAGCCCTTTGGTGACGACCGCGCCCAGTCGCTCCGGCGGGCAGAACTCGAGCAGGTCGAGCCCGTACCCGAAGGTGCCCGAGGCGGCCATGATCGGGTTCGCGACCGCAAGCTTCCCCAGCTCGACGCCCAGCCGGACGCTCATGGCCACCACCTCGCGGCCAGGCGGGCGGCGGGAAATACCGGCCCCTCCTTGCACGTGGGCACGTAGCGCCCGTCCGCCAGCTCCACGACGCACCCCAGGCACACCCCGACGCCGCAGGCCATCGGCTCTTCGAGCGAGAGCTCGGTCTCCAGGGCGTGCTCACGGGCGAGCTCCGTGAGCGCTGCCAGCATCGGGGTGGGGCCGCACGCGAGCACGCGGTCGTAGACCCGGCCCTGCGAGAGCCTTCGCGCCAGCGCCGTGGTAACGAAGGCGTGCTCGCCCCGGCTGCCGTCGTCGGTCGTGAGCACGGCCTCCCCACCCACTGCGGCGGCGGCCTTCCCGCAGCGCTCCACCTCCAGCAGCTCCGCCACGTTTGCGGCACCCAGGTAGAGATCGAACCGGGTTTCGCGCCCCGCGAGCACCTCGGCGGCGAACAGCACCGGCGGCAGCCCGATCCCGCCCGCCACGAGGGCCAGGCGGTGTGCCCCCGGGTCGAGAGAGAAGCCGTTGCCCAGCGGGGCCAGCAGGCGCAGTTCGGAGCCCGGGGTGGCGTGCCGCAGCAGCGTGGTGCCCTTGCCGACCTCCTTGATCAGGAACTCAACCTCCGTCGAGCCGCGCCTCTGCGAGACGCCTGCGAGCGAGAATGCGCGCCGCAGGAACGGGTCGAACCCCTCCACGCACGAGAGCATCCCGAACTGCCCCGGAACCGCTTCAACGGGCCCCTCGGCGGTCAGCGTGAGCCGGAAGCAGGTGGGGGAGAGGTCGGTGCGCGCAGCCACGCACACGGCCAGATCGCGACGCGCTATCATGCCGCGGCCATTATGCGACACCTCCGGCGGCTTGGCCACAGCCTGGCGGCCGGCGCCTTTGCCGGCGCCGCGCTCGCACCACTGCAGCTCCTCCTCTGGCCCGAGGTCTCTCTTTCCCCGCTGAAGGTGTGCCTGGCGCTGCTGGCCTGGATGAGCTGGGGCGCTCTCTGGGTCGGCGGCGTCCTCTTCCTGTTCGCGGAGCTGGCGGGGATCTTCGCGCCCTATCTCGCCGCCCCAAAGGGGTTCAGCGTGGGGCTGTGGCGGTGGCTGATGATCATTGTAAGCCTCGTGGTCGCGGGAACGGCCTGGTGGAACCGCGAGGAGACCAGAGACCTCTTGCTTCCGGACAACCGCCAGGCCCTCGCCGTTTCGGGCTCGATCGCCACGATCTACATGATCACGCTGTTGGTGCTCGCCATTCACAGACGGCCGCCCCGGCACGCGCTCGCAGTCTCTCTCGGTTTCACGAGCTTCGTTGTGGCCTCGCTCTGGGTGGTCTGGATCGCCACCCCGGTCTCCACGCGAACCACCACCGCCACGGAGCCGCCGCGCTTCGCCCCCGCCCACCGATTGCTGTTCGTGTCCTGGGAGGGTACCGACCTGCCGTGGCTGCTCCCGGCCATGGAGCGCGGGCACATGCCCTTCCTCCACGCCCTCTGGGAGAACGGCGCGTGGGGGCAGTTGCGGACCGTGCGCCCCTACACCCGCTCCGCGACGCTCGCAACCCTGGTCACGGGGTGCGCACCAGCCGTCCACGGAGTGCTCGGGAGGCGCTCCTACCGCGTTCCCTGGCTGGCCGCCGCCCCGGTGACGCTTCTGCTGGCGGGCCCGTGGCCGGGTCCTCACCAGATCCCCTGGCGGGCGTGGGAGCGGGCTCCCGGCCTGGCACCGCAGCGCGGGACTCTCTGGCAAATCCTTCTCGGCGCGGGCCGCAAGGTGGGCCTGATCGGGTGGCCGCGCTACGCGCAGGGCACGTGGACCGTCCCGACACCTCTCACCGCCGAGGTGCCGCCTTACTCCACCATCGATGGCGATCTGCGCGCGGCGCTCGGGTCCGCCCTGCGCGCCCAGCCCGAGTTGGCTGAGGACGCGCGCAACTCCTTCGCTCTCGCCGCTGCCCTCGGGGCAACGGCCGAGCGTTACGCGAAGGCCGAGTCGGTGGACGCGGTTGCCATCGACTACGGGCTGGCGGCTCACCTTCGCCCGCTCTGGACCGCGGAGGACCCGCGAGGGCAGGGAGAGGAGGTCCTGCACCAGGCAGCGCGCATCCTCGACGACCAACTGCGCGCCCTGTGGGTGCTGATGGGAGAGGACACGCTCGTCGTCGTGGTATCCCCATACGGCCTCGCGCCGCCATCCTCGTGGCAGCGCCTCGCGCAGCTCGGAAGCAGGCCCAGGCGCTGGCGCGTCTCGCCCACCGACTCCCCCGACGGATTCGTGCTCTTCAGCGGACCCGGCGTCCGCTCCGGGAGGCTGCGAACCGCCCGCCTGGCGGATGTCACCGCCACGGTGCTCTACCTGCTCGAGCTGCCCGTGGCCCGCGACATGGCTGGGCGCGTGCTCCTGGAGGCCGTCAGCGAATCGCGCGCTTCCGCGGTCCCACTGCGCATGATCCCAAGCTACCCCCCGCTGACGGCCGGCCCCCGCGACGGCACCACGCCGAGGTAGCCCAGGCGAGGCCAGACCCGCGTGATGAAGGCCTTAGCAACGACCGATCGACCTCCCGACACGACGACCGACACCCGGGCGGTCACGGGGCCGTGACGGCTGTCCCCGCCAGCGCGTCGAAACGCGTGATCACGGCCTCGTCGCCCGAGCACACGAGGTCCCTGTTCATCCGCAGCTCCGGCATCTTGATGGCCAGCCAGCGCTCCAGCACAGCCAGCTTCCTCTCACTCCTGCTGGCGTGGTCGCACAGGAGGGCCGCGATGACGAGCGTGCACGCCATGTCCACGATCTTGCGGCTGTAGAGGTCCAGGTAGCCGGCACCCTTGTGCTGCTTGGCGAACGCCACGGCCTCTGCCAACAGCGCCAGCCCCTCCCGCACCTGCTCCACCTGCGGCGCCGGTGGTACCCCCGCGCTCCCCTTCAGCAGGTCCTCCACCAGCGTCTCGCAGAGCCCCGAGGTCACACCGCTCAGTGCCGCCACCACCTGCAGCTGGCTGGTGCCCTCGTAGATCGTCGTGATGCGGCTGTCGCGCAGGTGGCGTTCCACCGAGTAGTCCCTCATGTAGCCGCTGCCGCCCAGTACGGCGATGGCGCTGTTGGCGACCCGCATCGACATCTCTGATGCGTAGTACTTGCTCATCGGGGTCAGCATGGCGCTCACGCGCCTCAGACGGCGAGCCTCCTGCTGGAGTCGCCTGGCCTCCGCCGGAGAGTCGCCGCCTTCGACCGCGCGCAGCGTGCCCACCTCCAGGTCGACCGAGAAGCTCGCCCAGTATGTGAGGGCGCGTGCCGCCTGCAGGTCGACGCTCATCTCGACGAGCAGCTCGCGGACAGCGGGGATCCTGTCGATCTCGAGGCCGAACTGCTTGCGCTTGCCGGCGTAGTCCCTCGCCACCCGGTAGGCGGCCTCGCCGATGCCGAGCGACTGGGCCGCGATCCCCACCCTGGCCCCGTTCATCAGGCTCATGACGTAGGTGACGAGACCGCGCTGCCGCCGGCCGATGAGCAGGGCGGGCGCATCGTCGAAGAACAGCTCGCAGGTAGGGCTCCCGTGGATGCCCAGCTTCTCCTCCAGGCGGCGGACCTTCACGCGCGGTCCGCGTTCCACCACGAACAGCGAGAGCCCGCGAGCGTCTGCCATGTCCGGCTCGCTCCGGGCCAGCACCAGCAGCACGTCCCCGCACCCGTTGGTGATGAACCGCTTGACGCCCTGCACGACCCAGTTGCCGTTGCCGTCCTGAAAGGCGCGGACCTTGACGGACTGCAGGTCGCTCCCGGCGTCCGGCTCCGTCAAGACCATCGCCCCCGTCTTCCGCCCCGCGGCCATGTCCGGCAGGACCGCGTGCTTGATCGTCTCGTCGGCGTAGGCGTTGATCGTCTCGGCGATCCCCTGCAGCCCGTACAGGTTCATCAGCGAGGCGTCGGCCCGGCTGACGATCTCGTTGCTCATCGTGTACACGAGCTGCGGACAGTTGAGGCCCCCGAAACGGTACGGGAGTGTGAAGCCCATTAGGTCGGCCTGGCTCAGGCGCGTCATCGCCTCGGCGATGCCTGGGGCGTAGCTCACGCTGCCGTCGTCGTTGAGGACGTTGCCCACCCTGTCGGTCTGCGCAGCCGTGGGCGCGATCACCTCGGCGGCGAGCTCGCCCAGCGAGCTCAGGATGCGGCGGTAGTTGTCCACCGCGTCCTCGGCGTCCTCCGGCGCAAAGTCGTGCTCGAGGCTGAAGCGAAAACCTTCCTCGTAGAGCGCCGCCAGTTTCCGGAGGTTCATGTGTTCGAAGAGGAACAGGATGTCCTCGTTGTCGAGGAAGAAGTTGGCCATGGTTGTTCCCTCAGCCCCGCGCTTCCCGCGGCGGCGTGCCCGGACCCTCCAGCGGCTCGGCCAGGCCCTCGATCCTGGCACCGCCGCGAATAGCGCGGACGAGCCTGGGGATCACAACCCTCAGGTCTCCCACGATCCCGTAGTGGGCCACCGAGAAGATCGGCGCGGACCGGTCTATGTTGATGGCGAGGATCTTCGCGGACTCCTCCATGCCGGCGCGGTGTTGGACCGCCCCGCTGATGCCGCAGGCGACGTAGAGGGCGGGGCGGACCGTGGTGCCCGTCTGGCCGACCTGGTGGTCCTTGTCCACGAACCCGAGGTCGATCGCCGCCCGACTGGCCCCCACCGCCCCACCCAGACAGTTCGCGAGCTCCCAGACGAGCCGGAAGCTTTCCCTCGTTCCCACGCCCGCACCACCGGCGACGATCACACGCGCCGCCTTTAGGTTGACCTTCTTCTCGCGACGTTCCGACTCCAGGATGCGCAGCGGCGCCCTGAAGCCGCTGAACGATGCGGCGTGCCGCACAAGCGTGGCCCGCCTTTGACCGTCCGGTTGGGGCATGACCATGACGCCCTCGCGCACGGTGGCCATCTGCGGCCAGCGGTCGTAGTTGACGATCGTGGCGATGATGCTTCCCCCAAACGCCGGACGGATCTGCAGCAGCAGGTTCCTGTGCAGCTCCTTGCTTCCCGGCGGGGTGTGGTCGCCGATCTGCAGGTCCGTGCAGTCCGCGGTCAGCCCGCACTTCAGCGAACTGGCGACGGTCGGCGCGAGGTCGCGCCCCATCGCCGTGGCACCATAGAGCACCACCTGGGGCGCGTGCGCCTGCACGAGCTCACGGATCACCCGCGCGTACGTCGAGGCCTGGTACTGCCGCAGCAGGTCGTGCTCGACCAGGTAGACTTTGTCCGCGCCGTCTTGGCCGAGGCGGGTCGCCATCTCCTCGCCGTCCCCGGCGGTCAGCAGCACCGCCGCGAGGGGCACGCCCAGGGTCTCCGCGAGCTCCCGCCCTTTGCCCAGCAGCTCCAGCGGCACCTCCGAGAGGGCGCCTTTTTCCTGCTCGGCGAAGACCCAGACCTCGCCTATTCTGTTGACCTCGATCATCGCCGTCCCCGCGGGGATGCCCTACCCAATGGTGTGATCCTCGATGAGCTCCCTAACGAGGCGCCCCACGCCCTCGTCGGTGGGTGGGTACTCCCTGTAGGCGCCCCCGGCCAGCACGATCGACTGGACCCGGTGGACGTTGGTGGGGCTCCCCTTGAACCCACACCACGTGAGGTCGGCACCGACGTCGTCCAGGTTCCACTGCTCGATCAGCAGCCCACGCTCCGCAAGCATCAGGCAGCGCCTCGCCACCTCGGTGGCCCTCGCGTCCTCGCCGGCCTCCGAGAGCTCGCGGGAGACGGCCTGCTCGACCTCGCTTCGGCAGCGCGCCTTCTTGAACTTCATCAGCCGCTTCGCGGCTGGTGGGCGCGGCGTGTTGGCGGTGTCGAGGACCGTGGCCAGCACCGGGAGCTCCGCCTCCACCACCTCAAAGCCGCTGCCGAGGTTCCGCCTGACCCGCAGCGTCGAGCCGCGCAGGTCGAGCAGCTCCTCCAGGTAGGTGACGAGCGTGTAGCCGAGCTTCTCCGCGATCTGGGGACCCACCTGGGCAGTGTCGCCGTCGATCGCCTGCCGCCCGCACAGCACGATGTCGGGCTCGAGGCGCCGGATGGCGCACGACAGGATGTAGCTGGTGGCCAGCGTGTCGGAGCCGGCTGCGCGCCGGTCCGTGATGAGGATCGCCCTGTCGGCGCCCCGGAACAGCGCCTCGCGCAGCACGTCCGACGCCTTCGGCAACCCCATGCTGATGACCGTCACCGTCCCGGCGTGACGGTCACGAATCGCGAGCGCCGCCTCGAGGGCGTTGAGGTCCTCGGGGTTGAAGACGGCCGGCAGCGCGGCACGGTTGACCGTACCGTCGTCCTTCATGGCCTGCCCGGTAAGCCTCTTGGTATCGGGCACCTGCTTGACGCAGACCACGCAGCGGTATCCCACGCAGCGACTCCTCACCTGAGCAGCCGTTTGACTGGCGTGCCCCCCAAAACCTGCGTGAGGTTAACAAACGGGCGCCGCCGAGGACAAGAGC
This sequence comes from Thermoanaerobaculaceae bacterium, assembly GCA_022865555.1. GTDB lineage: Bacteria > Acidobacteriota > Thermoanaerobaculia > Thermoanaerobaculales > Thermoanaerobaculaceae > RBG-13-68-16. The sequence goes on from JALHTD010000175.1 coordinate 14,923, forward strand.
CAGGCTCTTCCTCCACGGGAAGTAGAGCCCTGGCCGGCTCTTGCGCCGGCCAGGACTCCTAGGTCGCACTATTCCAGCGTCAGCGAGACTTCGAGGGCGGTGCGGGAGGGGGCAGGAGCGTGCGCGCAGGCGCGTCCTTGAGATACTCCCTCGTGAGCTTCGTGTCGCGGCTCCAGACCGCCATCTCCACCAGGATCCGGTCGTCCGACGACGCGAGTCGGTTCGGCACCGAGAGCGCCTTCTCCTGCTGCGCGCGCCGCGTCGATCGCGCGGGCGTCGTCGGTCTCAGGCGCCGCAAGGAACGCCATCTCGTCCAGGGGCTCGGTTGCGCGGCGCTTCCTGCGCCTGGCCACGTCCAGCGCGACGTGGTGCGCGACCCCGAGAAGCCACGATCGGGGTCCTCGACCTTGCCCAGGCGCCGGTGGCGCTCGGCAAGCCGAAGGAAGACCTCCTGGACCGCGTCGCTCGCATCCTCGACGGACCCCGTCCACCAGAGGGCGAGCCCGAAGACCGGCCCCGCTGCGGCCCCGTACATGGGTTCGAGCGCGCTCGAGTCGCCCGCCGCCAGCCGGGCGAATAGGTCCCTCCACGCGTCCCTCGAGAGCTCCGGAGCACGCGCCATGCGGCCGTCCTCGCTCATCTCCTGCCCCTCGGCAGGCGCTCTCGGGATCTCGTCGGCCACGGCCCCCATGCTAGTAGAGTCGTCGGAGGTCCGCGTTCTTGTCAGCCTCCTGACGAGGGTCACGCGGCCGGGCGACGGCGCTCTTCAGTCCTTCCAGCGCTCCACCATGACCAGGTTCATGGCCTTGTGGTACCCGCAGTGGAAGCCGACAGACGTGAGGCCGGCCAGCGAGACCATCCTCTTGGACGTGTCGAGGAACATGTCGTCGGTGAGCGGCAGCTTGATCTCGTCCTTGGCGTAGCTGAAGATGTTGGTGCCGGGGTCGAACCTGCCGGACAGGTATGCCGCCAGCGCGTTGATGTCCACAAACCACTCGCCAGTGGCGTTCTGCTGCGGCGGCTTGCCGAACTGCAGCAGGGATCCGAATGCGGCGAAGCGGACCTCCTGGTACGCGCCGAACGGCACCATCGGCGTGCTGCGCTCCGGCTTGCCCTTGTCGATCCTGAACCTGTCGACGACAGTCCCGTCCTGGAGCCTGGTCGTGATCGTCAGCACGTCCTGATCCACCTCGACGACGAGGTAGCAGGTCTGCGCCTGGGGGTCATAGTAGTAGGGAAACCACACCTTCGGAACGAGGCTCGCCTTGGCGTTGTCGCCGGACCTCCCGGAGATGAAGTACACCGTTCCCTCCGCGGCTCGCGCCACGAAGTCCTCGTTCTTGATGAAGTAGCTCCTGGCCATTCCATGGTCGTGGCCGTTGAAGACAACGTCCACATGGTGCTTGTCGATGACCGGCCCGAAGTTGACCTTGGTGAGCACTCCCGCTCGGTCAGGGGTCAGATTGTAGGTGGCCTCGTGGTACACGAGGAACTTCCACGGTTTGGTGGTCGCCGTGAGGTCCGCGTCCAGCCAGGCAACCTCGGCGTCGATCATCGCCTTTCGGGCCGCGGGATCGGCAAATTCGTAGGTGAAGGAGCTGTTGAGCACCGCGATGTGCGCGGCCCCGTAGTCGAACGAGTACACCTCGCCCTTGAAGTCGGCCGGGCCGTTCTGAGGAACCCTGAACAGCTTGACGAAGTACTCCGGCCGCCGCCACTCCTCTTTGCCGGTGACTCCCCGCGGCTCGTGGTCGCCGATCACCGGCATGTCCGGTATGTTCGCAATGACCTCCTGAGAGCCCGCGAACCACGCCTGCCACTGCTCGTAGTCCTTCCCGGAGTAGATCAGGTCACCCACGCTCACGGCGAACCTGGCGTCGGGGTTCTGCCGGTACGCCTGTGTGACCGTCTTGCCCAAGACCGTGTAGAGAGGCTTCTTCTCGTGCGAGTCGCCAAAGACCTGGAACTCGAACCGCTCAGGGTCGGCCTTCTCGGTCCGAAACGAGTAGTACGCGCTCCAGTGCGTGCCGTCACCCACCCGGTACATGTACCTCGTCCCCGGCTGCAGGTCCCGCAGCGTCACGGAGAACAGGTTGATGGCGCCCACGTTGGTGGCGAGCGTCTCGGGCGGTGGCGCCGCAACGGTGCTGGGCCTATCGCCTATGGCGAAGTACTCGGCCTTCCCGAGCGTGACCGTGGTGTCGGTGCGCCAGCCGATGGTCTGCGTCGTCTTCGGGCTTTCGGACCAGGTCAGCCTGATGTTATCTGGGACCGCCGATTGGGCGGCACCGGCCAGACCGCAAGCCATGACGACCACGAGTAGTGATGCGAGCGTGAAAGCAAGCCGAGATCCTCTAAACATGACTCTTCCTCCCTTTCCTGCATTACGACGGGCTGGCGCTTCCATGCGTGCTCTCCCCCTCCAGCCCGGGTCACTCGCGATACGTCTGAGGCACGTAGTTCGATAACTTCTTCTCGGCGAACACCGACTTGAGCCTGGCAAACCTCTGCAGGCCCCCTACGAGCGGCACGCTCGGCCACTCGCTTCCAACCAGCGGCCGCGCATAGTCCACAAACTCGTCCGTGACATCCGTGCGCGAGGGCGCGATCCACGCTGCCGGGAACGACCTCTCGGAGTTCGCGACGGCCTCGAGCGGCACCTTGTCGTACAGGGCACGGTAGCTGGACCCGGGCTTGCGCAGGATCGTCGCCATGTACCCGGACCCGTGCTCGACGGCGACCGACACCGCCTGACGCCCCACCAGGTACGCCTCGTCTAGGTCCACCTTTGAAGCGTTGATGATGCTGTCTCTCTGGTCGGTGCCCGGGACGTTTCCCCGCGCCAGCCCCCGGCAGGCGAGCCCCACTCCGTTGAGATGGTTGACCACGACCTGTGCGACCGTCGTCTCGCTCGAGGAGAACGTGGTGTGCCCGAAGGCGTCCTTCCGCTCGCCGATCTTGCCCACATCGAAGCCTTCGCTCACCACGACCAACGCCATTCCCCTTTGCCGGAGCA
>JALHTD010000176.1 GCA_022865555.1 Thermoanaerobaculaceae bacterium
CCATCCGCGAGGGCGGCCGCACCGTCGGCGCCGGCACCATCAGCGAAGTCATCGAGTAGGAGTGGCCATGGTCAAGGACAAGATCCGGATCCGGCTCAGGGCGTATGACTTCCGTCTTCTGGACCAGTCCACGGCGGAGATCGTGGAGACGGCGAAGCGCACGGGGGCAAGCGTGTCGGGACCCATCCCGCTGCCCACCCAGATCCAGCGCTTCACCGTGCTGCGGTCGCCTCACGTGGACAAGAAGTCACGCGAGCAGTTCGAGATCCGCACGCACAAGAGGCTCCTGGACATCCTCGATCCAACCCAGCAGACGGTCGATGCTCTGATGAAGCTCGAGCTGCCGGCCGGTGTGGACGTGGAGATCAAGGCCTACGGCGGGAAGAGGTGAGGCCGGCCATGGTACAAGGAATTCTCGCCAAGAAGATAGGGATGACGCAGCTCTTCGACGACAACGGGGATCTCATTCCCGTTACGGTCGTCCAGGCGGGTCCATGCGTCGTGGTGCTGCGCCGGACAGCCGAGAACGATGGCCACGAGACAGTCCAGCTAGGGCTGGTCGCCGGCAAGCCGCCGCGGCGGGTGACCAAGCCGCTGCGGGGCGCGTTTGCCAAGGCCGGTGTCCCGCCCACGCGGGCGCTGGGCGAGGTGCCGGTTTCCTCCGGCTCCGAGGTGAAGGCCGGGGACACCGTCCTCTGCGACATCTTCTCCGCTGGAGAGGAAGTGCGCGTCGTTGGGACCTCCAAGGGTAAGGGTTTCCAAGGCGTGGTCAAGCGCCACCACTTCCGGGGCGGTGTGGCCAGCCACGGCTCGATGTTCCACCGCGCGCCGGGCAGCATCGGCCCGTCGGCGTACCCCTCGCGCGTATTCCCGGGAACCCGCATGGCGGGTCGCATGGGCGGCGAGCGGGTCACGCTCAAGCGGGTGAAGGTGGTGAAGGTAGACCTCGAGCGGAACCTGGTGTTCCTCAAAGGGGCCGTGCCTGGCGGTCGCAACGCGCTGGTGCGGCTGGTGAAGGGGTAGGGGGCGGGCCATGAAACTCGACGTTCGCAACTGGGACAACGAGGTGGTGGGCTCGATCGAGCTCCCGCAGGAGGTGTTCAGCTACCCCTCTCGCCCCCACCTGGTGTACGAGGTCGTAAAGGCCTACCTGGCCGGCCTGAGAAGCGGCACGCACGCCACCAAGACCCGCAGCATGGTGTCGGGCGGCGGGAAGAAGCCGTGGAAGCAGAAGGGGACGGGGCGGTCGCGACACGGCTCGATCCGCTCCCCGTTGTGGCGGCACGGCGCCACGACGTTCGGCCCGCAGCCACGCTCGTACGCCGCCAAGGTCAACATCAAGGCAAAGAAGAACGCGCTCAAGTCGGTGCTCTCGGAGCGGCTCGCCGTCGGGCGCCTGCACGTGCTGGAGTCGCTCGACATCGACTCCAACCGCACGAAGGAGTTCATGGCGCGCCTGGCGAAGCTCGGGCTCGCCGGGGAGAAGGTGCTGCTGGTGGACAGCTTCGAAAACCTCAACCTGATGCTCGCCACCCGGAACCGCCGCGAACTGAACACGGCGGACGCCCTGCACGTCCGGGTCTACCAGGTGATGGAGGCGCGGCAGGTCGTGTTCTCCCGTCGGGCGCTGGCACAGCTGTCGGAGGTGCTGTCGTCATGAAAGACCCACGCCAGATCGTTCTGCGCCCAATCGTGACCGAGAAAACCGCGGACCTGAAGGAGAGCACCAACACGGTGTGCTTCCAGGTGGCCCGCGACGCCAACAAGATCGAGGTTCGCCGGGCGGTCGAGACCCTCTTCGGGGTCAAGGTCGTCGAGGTGCGCGTGGTCAACGTCCGCGGCAAGCAGCGCCGCTTCGGGCGGTACACAGGCCTGCGCCCGAACTGGCGCAAGGCGTACGTGCGCCTCGCCGCCGGCGAGAAGACCATCGAGTTCTTTGATCAGGTGTAGGGGGAAGGCCCATGGCGCTCAAATCATTCAAGCCGACCTCTCCTGGCGTGCGCTTCATGACGCGCCTGGACTTCGCTGAGGTCACCAAGGAGCGGCCCGAGAAGTCCCTCACCCGCGGCATCACCAAGAGCGGTGGCCGGAACAACGAGGGGCACCAGACGCTGCGCTTCCGGGGCGGCGGGCACAAGAGGCTGTACCGGACGATCGACTTCCGGCGCGACAAGCTGGGGATCCCCGCGCATGTCGCCAGCATCGAGTACGACCCGAACCGCTCGGCGCGCATTGCGCTGCTCGTATACGCGGACGGCGAGAAGCGGTACATCCTCGCGCCCGACGGTCTGGCGGTGGGTACAACGCTGGTGGCGGCGGAGAAGGCCGAGATCGTGCCCGGCAACGCCCTGCCGTTGAAGAGCATCCCGCTCGGGGCCCTGGTCCACAACGTCGAATTGAAGCCGGGGCACGGTGGGCAGCTGGTCCGCGCGGCGGGCTCCGGGGCGCAGGTGATGGCCAAGGAGGGCAAGTACGTGACGCTGCGCTTGCCCTCGGGTGAGATGCGCATCGTGCTTGCGACCTGCTGGGCGACGGTTGGCCAGGTGGGAAACCTCGACCACTCCCACGTTTCCGTGGGCAAGGCGGGGCGCACGCGCTGGGCGGGCCGCCGGCCCCATGTCCGGGGCACGGCCATGAACCCCGTCGACCACCCTCACGGCGGCGGCGAGGGGAAGACCAAAGGCGGGCGCCACCCGGTCAGCCCGTGGGGGCAGCCCGCCAAGGGCTATAAGACGAGACGGAACAAGCGGACGACCCGCTTTATCGTCAAGCGGCGGAAGTAAGGGGAGGTCGGGATGGCTCGTTCAGTTCACAAAGGACCTTTTGTTGACGAGCACCTTCTCAAAAAGGTGCAGCAGCTCAACGACACTCGCGGGCGCCGGGTCGTGAAGAGCTGGTCCCGCCGCTCGACGATCACCCCCGAGATGGTGGGTCACACCATCGCGGTGCACAACGGGCAGAAGTTCGTGCCGGTGTTCGTCACCGAGAACATGGTCGGGCACAAGCTTGGCGAGTTCGCGCTCACCCGTACCTTCCGCGGGCACTCCGGCACCCGCAAGGAAAAGGGCGCCGCGCTTACGGGAGGCTAGTCATGCACGCCGAAGCTCGACTGCGTTTCTACAAGGGTTCCGCCCAGAAGGTGCGGCTGGTGGCCGACACCGTGCGTGGCCACGGGGTGCCGAGGGCGCTGTCGGTCCTCAAGCTCACCCATCGGCGCTGTGCCCGCGACCTGGAGAAGCTGGTGCGCTCCGCGGTGGCCAACCTGGAGCAGAAATCTCCTGGGATCGACAGCGGCAAGCTGGTGCTGAAGAGCATCCAGGTCGACCAGGGTCCGAGCCTGAAACGGTTCCGCGCAGCCTCGATGGGGCGTGTCTTCCCCAGGCTGCACAGGTACTGCCATGTGAGCGTTCAGGTCGCAGAGCGTGAGGAGTAGGAGGCGAGCGTGGGTCAGAAAACGCACCCGTACGGTTTCCGGCTGGGCTACAACAAGACCTGGCGTTCGCGCTGGTTTGCGGACGCGGACTACGCCAAGCTCCTTCACGAGGACCTGCGGCTGCGCAAGGCGCTCAAGACCCGCCTTTCGCACGCAGGGGTGGCCGAGATCGACATCGAGCGCACCGCCAACAAGATCCGAGTCAACATCTTCTCTGCCCGGCCCGGCATCATCATCGGTCGCAAGGGCGCGGAGGTCGACAAGCTCGGCGCCGAGCTGCGCGCGGTCTACGGCCAGGACATCCACATCAACATTCAGGAGATTCAGCGGCCGGAGGTCGAAGCCCAGTTGATCGCCGAGTCGATCGCGTCACAGCTCGTGCGCCGCATCACCTTCCGCCGTGCCATGCGGCGGGCGATGGAGAACGCCTTGCGTTTCGGCGCGCAAGGGATCAAAATCCGCTGTTCGGGTCGCCTCAACGGGGCCGAGATCGCCCGCTCCGAGTGGTACCAGGAGGGGCGGTTGCCGCTCCACACCATCAAGGCCGACATCGAGTACGGCTTTGCCGAAGCCTTCACCACCTACGGGGCGATCGGCGTCAAGGTGTGGATCTACAAGGGTGAGCTGCACCGGAGCAAGGCGCACCGGCGCGCGTTGTGAGGGATGAGGTGTTGCCATGTTGATGCCGAAGAAGGTCAAGTTTCGCAAGCAGCAGCGCGGGCGCCGTCGGGGCCTGGCGACCGGAGGGGGAGAGCTGTCGTTCGGCGATTACGGCTTGCAGGCGATGGAGCCGGGCTGGGTCACCGCACGCCAGATCGAGGCAGGGCGTATCGCCATGACCCGCCACGTGAAGCGGGGCGGAAAGATCTGGATTCGAGTCTTCCCCGACAAGCCGATCACCAAGAAGCCTGCGGAGACACGCATGGGCAAGGGCAAGGGGCCGCCGGAGGAGTGGGTTTGCGTGGTCAAACCGGCGCGGATCCTGTACGAGATGGAAGGGGTCACGGAAGAGATCGCTCGTGAGGCGATGCGCCTCGCGGCCCACAAGATTCCGATCAAGACCCGGTTCGTGGCACGGGGGCAGGTGCGATGAAAGCGAAGGATTTGCGTGAGAAGTCCATCGAGGAGCTTCACAACTCCCAGGCCGAGCTCAAGGAGCAGCTGTTCAAGCTGCGTTTCCAGAAGGCCACCGGTCAGATCCAGAACCCGGCCAAGATCCGACTCGTGCGCAAGGACATCGCGCGGCTAGAGACGATCCTGGCCGAACGCCTCAGGGAAGTGGAGTGAGCCATGGAGAGCACGAGCAAAGTCCGGAGAACTACCAAGGTCGGGACCGTTGTGTCCGACGCCATGGACAAGACCGTTGTGGTGAAGGTGGAGAGGGTGGTGAGGCACAAGCTCTACCACCGTTTCGTGCGGCACTCCCGGAAGTTCGCGGTGCACGACGAGGGGAACGCGTGCAAGGTGGGCGACAAAGTCCAGATCGTGGAGTGCCGCCCCGTTTCGAAGAGCAAGCGGTTCCGTGTGGTGCGCGTGATCGAGCGGGCATCGTGAGGAGGCGGCCATGATCCAGATGCGCACGATGCTGACGGTCGCCGACAACTCGGGGGCCAAGAAGCTGCGGGCGATCCGGCAGCTCGGCGGCTCCAACGCGGGCCGCTACGCGCGGCTCGGCGACGTCATCGTTTGCTCGGTCAAGGAGGCGGTTCCCGACTCTCAGGTCAAGAAGGGCACGGTGGTGAGGGCGGTGATCGTGAGGACCCGGCACACCCACCGGCGCAAGGACGGGTCGTACATAAGGTTCGACGACAACGCGGTCGTGCTGATCAACGCCCAGAAGGAGCCGATCGGAACGCGGGTGTTCGGGCCGGTGGCGCGGGAGCTGCGCGAGCGGCGCTTCATGAAGATCGTGTCGCTCGCGCCGGAAGTCCTGTAGGAGGCGGCGATGACGAAGAGCTTCAAGATCAAGAAGGGCGATCAGGTTAAGGTCATCGCCGGCAAGGACAGGGGCAAGAAGGGGAAGGTGCTGCGGGTCGACCGCAAGACTGGCCGCGTGGTGGTCGAGCACGTGAACATGCTCAAGCGCCACAGCAAGCCCAACCCCGGCAAGGGCGTGACCGGCGGCATCGTGGAGCGTGAGGCCCCGATCGCGGTCTGCAACGTCATGGTGATCTCGGCCGACACGGGTCGGCCGACACGGATTGGCTACAAGTTTCTCGAGGATGGGCGGAAAGTCCGGTCGGCGAAGGTCGACGGCGCGATTCTCGACCAGTAAAGAGAGGGTGCGATGGCGCGCTTGAAGACGCTGTACGAAAAAGAGGTGGTCCCGAAGCTCAAGAAGGAGTTCGGGATCGAAAACCCCATGGCGGTGCCGCGCATCGTCCGGGTCGTCTGCAATATCGGCCTGGGTGAGGCGCCGCGGCAGGCCAAGCTCATGGACCAGGCGGTGGGGGAGCTGGCGGCCATCACCGGCCAGCGCCCCACCATCCGCAAAGCCCGCAAGTCCATAGCGCAGTTCAAGTTGCGGGCTGGGATGCCGATCGGCTGCGCGGTGACGCTGCGGCGGGACCGGATGTACGAGTTCCTCGACCGTCTCGTCAACATCGCGCTGCCCCGCGTGCGCGACTTCCGCGGCCTGTCGCCCAAGGGCTTCGACGGGCGCGGGAACTTCACCATGGGGATCCGCGACCACTCGATCTTCCCCGAGATCGACTACACGAAGGTCGAGACCCCCAAGGGCATGAACGTCACCGTGGTGACCACCGCGGAGACCGACGACCAGGCCCGGCTCCTGCTTCAGGAGCTCGGCTTCCCGTTTGCGAAAGGTTAGGAGGGCGCTGTGGCTCGTACCTGTCTCATTGCCAAGTCGCTGCGGCCGCCGAAGTTCCGCGTTCGGCACCGTAATCGCTGCAAGCTCTGCGGCCGTCCGCGGAGCTACATCCGCAAGTTCGAGCTGTGCCGTCTGTGTTTCCGCAAGCTCGCCCTGGAGGGTTACCTCCCGGGCGTGACCAAGGCGAGCTGGTAGGGAGGTGTGCGGTGACAATGACCGATCCCATCGCTGACTTCCTCACCTGCGTCCGCAACGCGGTGCAGGCTGGCAAGGACCGCTGTGACGTGCCTGCCTCAAAGCTCAAGCTCGAGCTCTCCAAGGTCCTGCAGGAGGAGGGGTTCATCCGCACCTTCAAGGTGCTGGAGGAGGGCCCGCAGGGGACCCTGCGCCTCTACCTGCGCTATTCCTCGGACGGCGAGCCCGCGATCCACGGCCTGCAACGCGTGTCGCGTCCAGGCCTTCGGGTGTACCGGGGCGTCGAGAAGCTGCCCCAGGTACGCGGCGGCATCGGCGTCGCGGTGGTTTCGACCTCCAAGGGGCTCATGACCGACGCGCGCGCCCGCGGGCTTCGCCTGGGTGGCGAGGTCATGTGCCGGGTCTGGTAGGGAGGCTGTCATGTCACGTATTGGGAAAACCCCCATCCCGATCCCCATGGGCGTCCAGGTGAGCGTCGCCGACGGGGTGGTGCAGGTCAAAGGCCCGAAGGGCGCGCTGAAGCACCCGGTGCCGGGGCGCATCTTGGTTGCCGACGAGGGCGAGCAGGTCGTGATCAAGCGCACCGGCGACGAGCCTGACGTGCGAGCCCTGCACGGCCTCGTGCGGGCGCTCCTGGCCAACGCCATCAGCGGCGTCACCGCCGGCTTCAAGCGCGAGCTGGACATTGTGGGCGTCGGTTTCAAGGCCGAGCTCAAGAACCCGAGGGAGATCGTGCTAGCGCTCGGCTTCTCGCACCCGGTTTTCTACAAGGCCCCGGAGGGCGTGGCCATCAGCTACGACGCCAAGGCCAACCGCCTGACCATCGAGGGGATCGACAAGCAGAAGGTCGGCCAGGTGGCGGCGGAGATCCGTGGCGTCCGGCCGCCCGACGCCTACAAGGGGAAGGGTGTCAAGTACTCGGACGAGGTCCTGAAGCTCAAGGCCGGGAAGACAGGAGCGTAGCGCCATGGCTCAAGTCAGGGACAGGAAGCAGCGGCGTCATCGCATCCACCTGCGCATCCGCAAGGTGGTGTCCGGGAGCGCGGAGCGGCCTCGCCTCGTGGTCTTCCGGTCTCTATCCAACATGTATGCGCAGCTCATCGACGACGTGAAGGGGACGACCATGGTCGCCGCCTCGACCGGCGAGAAGGATCTGCGCAAGGCTCTCAAGCACTGTGGCAACAAGGCGGCCGGCCGCGTCGTCGGCAAGGCGATCGCGGAGCGCGCCAAGGACAAGGGTATTACCTCGGTGGTGTTCGACCGAGCCGGCTTCCATTACCACGGCGTGGTAAAGGAACTGGCGGATGCGGCCCGTGAAGCGGGCCTGAAGTTCTAGGGGCAAGGCGATGAGAGAGCGGGAAAGCCAATTCATCGATCACGTGGTCAACATCAACCGTGTCACCAAGGTGGTGAAGGGCGGGAAGAACTTCTCCTTCTCGGCGCTGGTGGTGGTCGGCGACGGTAACGGCCGGGTCGGCTTCGCCACTGGAAAGGCCCGAGAGGTGCCCCAGGCCATCCGCAAGGCGACCGAGGCGGCGCGGCGCGTGATGATCAGCGTGAAGCGCCAGGGCACCACGATTCCCCACGAGGTCGTGGGGCACTTTGGCGCGGGCAAGGTGCTGCTGCGCCCCGCGTCCCCGGGTACCGGCGTGATCGCCGGCGGAGCGGTCCGGGCCATCGCCGAGGCGGCGGGCATCGCGGATGTCCTCACCAAGTCCCTCGGCACCACCAATCCGCACAACCTCGTGCGCGCCACGTTCGAGGCGCTCGAGCAGCTCACCACCAAGGACGAGGCCGCCCGCTTGCGGCGCGCCGCCCCCGAGGCCGAGGTTGTAGAGGAGGCCGAGCCGGCCACCGGCCCGCTCCCGGAGGTGGAGGTATGACGACCCATCGCAAGGCGGCCACGGCCAGCTTGCGGATCGTCCAGGTGCGCAGCCAGATCGGCAACCAGGAGCGCCTGAAGAGGGTGCTGACGCGCGGTCTTGGCCTCGGCCGCATCGGCTCCTCGGTCGTGCTGCCCGACAACCCGTACACCCGCGGCATGATCGCCAAGGTCTCCCACATCGTGTCGTTCGAGGAGTTGGCTGCAGAGCCGCACGCTGCGAGGGTCGAGAAGCACGAGGTAAGGGCGGAGGAGCACGTCGCCAAGCCGGTCGAGCACGTTGCCAAGCCGGTCGAGCACGTCGCTAAGCCGGTCGAGCATGTGGCCAAGCCGGTCGAGCACGCGGCCAAGCCGGTCGAGCACGTGGCCAGGCCGGTCGAGCACGTGGCCAAGCCGGTCGAGCACGTCGTCAGGGTTGAGAAGCCTGCCGCGCCGGTGAGCGCGCCTGCCCCCCGGGCGACCGTACCGGCCGCCGCACCCGCACGCGAAGCGCGGCCCAAGAGGAAGGCCAAGGCGGTCGCCCACGAGCCGGCTCGCAAGCCGGAGAAGGCCGATACGGCCGCAAAGCACGCGAGGCCCGCGAAAGCGGAGAAGCCCGCGAAGGCCAGGAAGCCCGCGAAGGCCAAGAAGCAGGCCAGACCGGCCAAGGCCGCGAAGGCGGCCGCGCCGCGAAAGAAGGCAGAGGAGCCCAAGGCGAAACCGAAAGCCAAGGGCAAGGCAGCGGCGAAACGCCCCGCGAAGAAGCCCAAGGAGTAGGTCATGGAACTCCACACCCTTTCACCGAAACCCGGGTCGCGCAAGGACCGCAAGCGCGTTGGGCGCGGACCCGGCTCGGGCAACGGCAAGACCGCCGGGCGCGGCCACAAGGGCCAGCTGTCGCGCTCGGGCCACACCCATCGCCGCAACTTCGAGGGCGGCCAGATGCCGCTCATGCGCAGGCTCCCCAAGCGCGGTTTCACCAACATCTTCCGCAAGGAGTTCGTGATCGTGAACGTGGGGCAGCTGGAGCGCTTCCCGGCGGGTTCCGAGATCACGCCCGACGTGCTCCTGGCCGAGGGCGTGGTCTCCCAGCTCCGCAATGGGGTGAAGATCCTCGGTGACGGGACGCTATCCCGCAAGCTCACGGTCCGGGCCCACAAGTTCTCGAAGAAGGCCCAAGAGCTCATCGAAGCGGTGGGCGGCAGCTGCGAGGTGATCGGGCAATGATCGAGAGCCTGCGCAACATCTTCTCCATTCCGGACCTGCGCAAGCGGGTGCTGTTCACCTTCCTGCTGCTGGCGGTCTACCGTCTGGGATCGTTCATTCCGACACCCGGCGTGGACCCGCTCGCCATCGCCGAGTTCACGAACCAGGCGAAGGGCACGATCCTGGGGTTCCTGAACCTGTTCTCGGGCGGCGCTCTGGGCCGCATGACGATCTTCGCCCTCGGGATCATGCCCTACATCTCGGCGTCGATCATCCTGCAGCTCCTCACGGTGGTCTGGCCGTACCTCGAGAAGCTCTCCAAGGAAGGGGAGATGGGGCGGAAGAAGATCACCCAGTGGACCCGCTACGGAACCGTGTTGATCTCGCTGATCCAGTCGCTGGGCATCTCGTTCTTCCTCGAGAAGACCTCCGCCCCGGGCGGGCTGGCGCTGGTGCCGCACCCCGGCTGGGGGTTCCGCCTGCTCGCGGTCCTGACCCTCACGACCGGGTGCGCCTTCGTCATGTGGCTGGGCGAACAGATCACCGAGCGCGGCGTGGGTAATGGCATCTCGCTGATCATATTCGCCGGCATCGTTGTTGGTCTGCCCCATGCCCTTATCACCACCTTCGAGGACCTGCGCACGGGCTCCATGTCGATCATCACGGCGCTGCTGTTCATCGTCTTCGCGGTGGTCGTGGTGGGCGCCATCGTGCTCATGGAGCGCGCCCAGCGGCGCATCCCGGTGCAGTACGCCAAGCGCGTGGTTGGACGGAAGATGTACGGTGGCCAGAGCACCTACCTGCCGCTGCGCCTCAACACCGGCGGCGTGATCCCGGTGATCTTCGCGGCCTCAATTCTGTCGTTCCCGCAGTCCATCGGCCAGATGATCGACAACCCGGTGGTCGCTCAGATCACCCGCGCCCTCGGGTGGGGCGAGCCGCTCTACAACCTGGTCTACTTCACAGCGATCATATTCTTCTGCTACTTCTACACCTCGATCATCTTCAACCCCCAGGACACCGCCGAGAACATGCGCAAGTACGGCGGCTTCATTCCGGGCATCCGACCCGGGCAGCGCACGGGTGACTTCATCGACATGGTGCTCACACGCATCACGCTGGTGGGCGCCATCTACCTGGCCCTTGTCGCGATCCTGCCGGAGATCCTGATCACCGGTTTCAAGGTGGCGACCATCCCGTTCATCGGCGGTCCCCTGGACGCGTTCCTGCCCCGCTGGTTCACCGAGGGCCTGGGCGTGAAGTTCTACTTCGGCGGCACCTCGCTTCTGATCGTGGTGGGCGTGGCCATGGACACCGTCCAGCAGATCGAGGCGCAGATGGTCATGCGCCACTACGACGGCTTCGTCAAGGGCCGGCGCATGCGCGGGCGCAGGGGTTGACGCAATGGTGACCCGCGCTCTCGACGTCGTCCTCCTCGGTCCCCCCGGTGCCGGCAAGGGAACTCAGGCCAAGCGCATCGCGGCCGCGTTCGACCTGCTTCACATCTCGACTGGGGACATGCTCCGCGACGAGGTCGCGAAGGGGAGCGGACTGGGGCAGGAGGCCAAAGACTCCATGAACCGCGGGGAGCTCGTGCCGGACGTCCTCGTCGGAAAGATGCTGTCCTAGCTCCTCCACAGCCGGCGTGGCGCCCTCGGCTGCGTCTACGACGGCTACCCCCGCACGGCCGCACAAGTGGAGCTCCTCGAGGACCTGCTGGCCGAGCTGAACCGCCGGGTGGACGTGGCGCTCTACATCAACGTGCCTGACGTGGAGCTTCTGGCCAGGATCACCGGCCGGCGCTCGTGCCCGTCGTGTGGGGCGGTCTACCACGTGGCCACCCAGCCTCCCAGGACCGAGGGCGTCTGCGATGCCTGCGGCGCCGCGCTTGTGCAGCGTGAAGACGACGGGGAGAAGGTCGTGCGCGAGCGCCTGAAGGTGTACCGGAAGCACACGGCGCCGCTGCTCAAGCTGTACGAGAGCCGCGGGATCCTCCGCGAGGCGGACGGGGCCGTCAAGCCGGACGAGGTGTTCAAGCGCCTGCGCGAGGCGATGGGGAGCGTCAGCAAGTGATGGTTCTCAAGACCCCCGACGAGCTCGCGGTCATGGACCGGGCCAACTCTCTGGTGCACGACACGCTCCGCCTGGTGGCCGAGGCCGCCGCGCCGGGTGTGTCCACCAAGGAGCTGGACCGCCTCGCGGAGGAGCACATCCGGGCCGGAGGCGGGCGCCCCGCGTTCAAGGGGTACCACGGCTACCCGGCGACCCTGTGCACGTCGGTCAACGACGTGATCGTGCACGGGATACCCTCGGCGGACCACAAGCTCCGGAACGGGGACGTGATGGGGCTGGACTGCGGCGTGGTGCTCGACGGCTTCATTGGGGATGCGGCGATCACCGTGCCGATCGGGGACATGGCCCCCGAGGCGAAGCGCCTGCTCGACGTCACCCGTGAGTGCCTGGAGCTGGCAGTGGAGGTCGTCCGACCGGGAAGCCGCCTCACCGACATCGGGGCCGTCATCCAGAAGCACGCCGAGGCCGCGGGGTTCTCGGTGGTGCGCCAACTGGTGGGCCACGGAATCGGGCGCTCGATGCATGAGGACCCACAGGTGTACAACTTTGGGCCCGGGGGACGGGGCCCGGCGCTGCGGCCAGGGCTGGTCCTGGCGATCGAGCCAATGGTCAACGCGGGTGTCTCGGGCGTGATGTTCGACGATGACGGCTGGACAGCACGCACCGAAGACGGTAAGCTTTCCGCCCATTTCGAGTACTCGGTGGCCGTTACCGAAAACGGCCCGTGGGTGCTCGGTGTGGGCGGGGCGTGAGGAGAGGGAATGGCAAAAGAGGAGGCCATCGAGGTGATGGCCACCGTGCAAGAGGCCCTGCCCAACGCGGTGTTTCGGGTAGCGCTGGAGAACGGGCACGAGGTACTGGCGCACATCTCGGGCAAGATGCGGAAGCACTTCATCCGCATCCTCCCGGGCGACAAGGTCCTGGTGGAGCTCTCCCCCTACGACCTGACCCGGGGCCGGATCGTGTACCGGTACAAGTGAGCCGGCGCTGCGCGCCGGGTCATCCTGAGTCCCGCCGCAGGCGGGACGAAGGATCCCCTGAAACCTGGGGGTTGGTGAAGCAAGGGTTTGGAAAGGGTTAACGGGTATGAAGGTTCGGTCTTCGGTCCGCAAGATCTGCACCAAGTGCAAGATCGTCGTACGCAAGGGGGTCGTCCGCGTGATCTGCGAGAACCCCAAGCACAAGCAGCGTCAGGGATAGTGAGGAGGTAGGCTGTGGCACGCATCGTGGGCGTTGATCTTCCCCAGAACAAGCACGTTGACATCGGACTGACGTACATCTACGGCATTGGCCGCTCGCTGGCCCGCACGATCCTGAGCAGGGCTAAGGTGGACGCCATGGTGTGCGTCAAGGACCTCTCCGAGGACGAGGTGCGCCGCATCTCCCGCGTCATTCAGGACGAGGTCAAGGTGGAGGGCGACCTGCGCAAGGAGGTCGCCATGAACATCAAGCGGCTCATGGAGATCGGCTGCTACCGCGGAGTCCGGCACCGGCGCGGCCTGCCGGTGCACGGCCAGCGCACCCACACCAACGCCCGCACCCGCAAGGGTCCGCGGCGCGGTACGGTCGCCAAGAAGAAGAGGGCCACCAAGACGTAGGACGAGGAAGGCACACGATGGCGAAGGCAACCAAGGCTGCGAAGAAGGGCACCCGCCGGCGGGAGCGCAAGAGCGTACCGCACGGGGTGGCCCACATCCAGGCGACGTTCAACAACACGATCGTGACGATCACCGATCCGACCGGCGGGTCCATCTGCTGGAGCTCGGCGGGCCGCATCGGGTACAAGGGTTCCCGCAAGGGGACGCCGTACGCGGCTCAGCTCGCCGCCCGCAACGCGGCCGAGCAGGCCCAGGAGCACGGTGTCCGCAGCCTGGACGTCGAGCTCAAGGGACCGGGGGCAGGGCGGGAGTCCGCGATCAGGGCGCTGGCGGCCTCAGGGCTCGAGATCAAGAGCATCAAGGACGTGACCCCGATCCCGCACAACGGGTGTCGGCCGCCCAAGCGGCGCCGGGTCTAGAGAGGCAGGGAGGTAGCAGTGGCACGATATCACGAGCCGGTTTGTAAGCTGTGCCGTCGCGAGGGGATGAAGCTGTTCCTCAAGGGGGAGCGTTGCTTCAAGGAGAAGTGCGCGGTCGAACGCCGCTCCTACGCGCCCGGTCAGCACGGGAAGCGCCGCAACAAGATGCAGCCGTACGGGCTGCAACTCCGCGAGAAGCAGAAGGTGCGCCGCGTCTACGGCGTCCTGGAGGCGCAATTCCGGCGGTACTTCGCCGAGGCCGCGCGTCAGAAGGGCGTCACGGGCGAGAACCTCTTGCGGCTCTTGGAGATGCGGCTGGACAACGTGGTCTACTCGCTGGGCTTCGCATCCTCGCGGTCCCAGGCGCGGCAGCTCATCCGGCACGGGCACGTGCTGGTGAACGGGCGCAGGCTGGACATCCCGTCGTTCCAGGTCAAGCCGGGGATGGAGGTTGCGCTCAAGGAGAAGACGCGGGCCAACCCGTTCGTCAACGAGGCGCTGGACACGGCCCAGGGGCGCGGCGTGCCGCCGTGGCTGGAGCTCGACGGGGAAAACTACCGGGGAAAGGTTCTCGCGCTGCCCACTCGGGACGTCATCCGCTTGCCGATTCAAGAGCAGCTGATCGTCGAGTTGTACTCACGGTGAGGAGGTCTCAATGAGAGGATTGGAGCTGCACCGACCCCAGGCGGTGGTGCTCGATGAGGAGCGCAGCAATCACACCTCTGGTGTGTTCACGGCGCAGCCTTTCGAGCGAGGGTGGGGGGTCACGATTGGCAGCGCTCTGCGGCGCATCCTGCTCTCGTCCGTCGAGGGCAGCGCGATCACCGCGGTGCGTTTCGCGGGTGTCCACCACGAGTACGACTCGATCCCGGGCGTCATGGAAGACGTCACCGACCTGATCCTGAACCTGAAGCGTGTGCCCCTGAAGCTCACCGGGCCGGAGAGCGTCACGGCGACACTGCAGGTCTCCGCGCCAGGCGTGCTGAAGGCCGGTGCAATCAAGGGCGGGCCCGAGCTGACCATCGTGGACCCCGGCGTGTACCTCGCAACCCTGGCCGAGGAGGGCGCGGTGGACGCCGAGCTGGTGATCCGCCGCGGGCGCGGGTACGTCCCGGCGGACGACCAGGACGCGCGCAACCTCGGGGTGGGTTTCATCTACCTTGACGCGGCGTACTCCCCCTGCCGCAAGGCCAACTACCGCATCGAGCCGGCCCGAGTGGGCCAGGCCACCGACTACGAGAAGCTGGTGCTCGAGGTGTGGACCAACGGTGCGGTGACGCCAACCGGGGCGGTGGTCGAGGCCTCGCGGCTGCTCGCGGAGCACCTGCCGATTTTTCAGAACCTGGCGGAAGCGGCAGCGCCCAGGCCTGTGAGCAGGACCGAGGGGGTCCTGGAAAAGGGTGTCGAGGAGCTGGAGTTGGGCGGCCGTATCACGAATATGCTGCGCAACGCCGGGATCGGAAACGTCCGGGAGCTGGTGGCCATCGGTGAGGGCGAGCTGATTGCGATCCCCGGCTTTGGCAAGAAGGCGCTCGGCGAGGTGCGCGAGAAGCTCGAGGCCCTCGGTCTGGGCCTCGGGGTGCGCTTCGACCTGCCGCGGCCGTAACGGAGGAGAGTCATGCGACACAACAAATCCGGGCGCAAGCTGGGGAGGGTGTCGGAGCACCGCCGTGCGCTGTTCCGCAACCAGCTCAAGTCGTTGATCGCCCACGAGCGGATCATCACAACCCTGCCCAAGGCCAAGGAGTTGCGCCCGATCGCCGAGCGCGTCGTGACCCTTGGCCGCCGTACTGACTCCGTCCACGCGCGCCGGCTCGCAGCGCGCTGGCTCGACGACCGTGACCTCGTGCACCGCCTCTTCACCGAGATCGGCCCGCGCTTTGTGAGCCGGCCCGGGGGGTACACCCGCATCGTGAAGCTGGGGCCCCGGCGGGGCGACGGCGCGGAGCTCGCGATCCTGGAGTTCGTGGACTTCAAGCTTTCGGGGTCCAAGGCCAAGGCCACCGGCGAGAGCAAGAAGGACAGCAAGAAGGAACGCAAGAAGAAGGCACCCGCGGCGGCAAAGGCCGAGGCCTCCGGCCCTGCTCCCAAGTAGAACCCCGTCAGACACATCGGTCAGGGCGCCCGGGACTCCCCGGGCGCCTTTGCCGTTGAGGGGGAACGCTGGGTCGGATGGGCGGCGGAGGGGGCCTTGACAGGTCACTCCAATTCATTTATAACGATTTAGCGATGAGTGATTACCTGGTGCACACCCTGGAGTCGCTTGACCCGGCTAGGCTTTGCTCCAATATTGCTGATTGGTTATACTTGCACGGCGGAGGACATGTGCGACCAGCATCGGAGCAGCTCCTGGAGCGAATTGCCGACCGGCTCAAGGCGATGGCCGACCCGATGAGGCTGCGCATCCTGCGCGTGCTGCAGGGCGGGGAGCGCTGTGTGAACGACATCCTCGGGCAGGTGGGCGGAAGCCAGGCCAACGTCTCGAAGCACCTCGCGGTGCTTCGGCGCGTCGGCCTCGTGGAGTGCCGGCGCGAGGGGGTCAACGTCTACTACCGGATCGAGGACCCGACGGTTTTTGCGATATGCGAGAGCGTATGCGATTCCTTGGAGCGCCAGGTGAACGCCGAGAAGCAGGAGATCGAGCAGGGGCGGGCCGCGATGGGGGCGGGGGACCGATGAGCGGCTGGGGCGACGTGCTCCTGCCACTGGGGGTGCTGGCCGCCTGGCTGATCCTCCAGTGGGTTGTGCTGCCCAAGCTGGGCGTGCCCACCTGAGCGGTTCCCAACCCGGCCGGGGGCCGGGCACGAACCGAGGCTTCCTCAGGGCGCACGGGCTGCGCGCCAACCCAGGGCCCCGAACGTGGGGTAGCAGCGCCGGGACAGGAGCCCGGCTCGAAGTAGGGGAGGAGTGGCATGGAGCAGGCTCAGGAGAATACGCAAGCCGCACTTTGCCCGGGCTGTGGCAAGCTGCTCAGGCCGGTCCCGACGTGAGGGGCCCTGCTCTGGCGGTGCCGGAGCTGTGGATCGATCTACTCGACTGACGAGGTTTTCCCTGAGGGGGTTCCGACCAACATCTGGGATGCCCTCTGGACGGGGTGCGGAGGATAGCCATGCCGTTGTACGAGTACACGTGCCGCGAGTGCGGCCGACGGTTCGAGGTCCTGCAGCGCGTTGGCGCGGACAGCACGGGCGTCGTCTGCCCCGGGTGCGGGGCGAGCCACGTCTCCAAGCAGTTCTCCACCTTTGCCAGCAGCGTCGCCGGCGGCGCGGGGACAGAGGGTGCGATGCCGTGCGGCGCCCCGAGCGCCTCCGCCTGCGGCAGCGGCGGTTTCACCTGAGCGAGCTGAGCGGGGCGCCCGGCGGGCGCCAATCAAGGCACGGAGGCTCGAAGGCTTGAGGCCTGGGGTTTGGGGCTCAAGAAAGGCCCCAGGACACCAGGAGGTGACTGTTTCCGAACCTCAAACCGTGCGGCAGGGTGGGTGGCACCCCTTAAGCCTGGATACAAGCACCGGAGAGAATCCCAATGAACGAGACCAATGTGGCATTTGAGGTGATGTCGCCCCTTACCTTCGCGGAGGCTTTGACACAGGCGCGCGAGGCGCTGGCCAAGGAGGGGTTTGGCGTTCTCACGGAGATCGACGTCCAGGCGACGATGAAGGCCAAGCTTGGGGTGGAGGGTGAGTCCTACGTGATCCTGGGCGCCTGCAACCCCTCCTTGGCGCACCGGTCGCTCGCCGCGGCTCCGGAGGTCGGCGTGTTGCTGCCCTGCAACGTGACCGTCTCGATCGAGGGCGGCAGGACCGTGGTGCGGGCGATGAACCCGGCGAGCGTGATGGGGATTATCGGAAAGCCCGATCTGGCCCCCATCGGGGAGCACGTCGGCGCGGCCCTGCGCCGCGTCCTGGAAGCCTGCGAGAAAAAGGCTTGAAGGCCTGGAGGCTTGGCGGCTTGTAGTTTCAGGCCTCCAAACCCGGGTGGCCGGTAGGGTGTTCAAGCCTTCAGGCCCGGGCGTCGGGGGGGAGGGGGTCCTCAGCCTTGTTCGCGGCGCTCGGGAACCGGCGTGTTGTAGTAGAAGGTGATGGTGACACCCTCGTGCCCCAGGCCGCCCAGGTCGGCGGGCAGCGGCGGCAGGGGCGAGGCGTTGAGGATCGCGTCGCGCGCGGCGAAGTCCAGCGACGGGTGGCCCGAGACCCGCTGGATCTCCAGGCCCGTGACGCGGCCGTCCTTCTCGATGAAGAAGTGAATCCGCACAACGCCCGGGACGCC
>JALHTD010000177.1 GCA_022865555.1 Thermoanaerobaculaceae bacterium
CTTGAGGACGCCGGCAGCCTCGGTGAGGTCCTCGAGGCGCGAGTTGACGCACGAGAGGAGGTACGCCTTGTGAACCGGAACTCTCTTTCCCGCGATCTCGGCGAGGGTTTCCATCGCGAACACGGTGTCGGGCCCCGAGACGGCGGGCGTGACCTCGCCGAGGTCCAGCTCGATGCGGGCCGCGTAGGCTGCGTCGGGGTCGGGCGCCGGCGGGCCGGAAGCCCAGCGCTTGAGCTCCTCGGCTGCGATGCGGTCGACGCCGCGCGAGGACAGGTGCTGGCGGCGGGCGTTGAGGTACGCAAGCGTGACCTCGTCCAGCGGGAACCAACCGACGAGCGCCCCCCACTCCGTTGACATGTTGGCGATCGAGAGGCGGGCGTCCATCGACAGCGCCGCGATCCCCGGGCCGGTGAACTCGACCGCCGCGTTGAGGACCTCCTCCTTGTTGTAGATGCCGCAGAGCGCGATGATCACGTCCTTGCCGGTGACCCCGGGCTGCAGCTTCCCTTCGAGGACCACCTGCACCGTGCGCGGGATCTGCCACCAGAACTCGCCGGTCGCCCAGATCGCCGCCGCGTCGGTACGCACGACCGGGGTGCCCACCGCGGCGAGGGCCCCGTACATGTTGGAGTGGGAGTCGGAGGCCACCACGAATGAGCCCGGCACGACGTAGCCCTGCTCCACCATGATCTGGTGGCCGCTGCCGGTGCCGGCGGGGTAGAAGTCCACCCCGTGCTCCCTGGCGAACGCCTCGATTTTCCGGTACTTGGCGAGGTTCTCCTCCGAGGTGTTCTGGATGTCGTGGTCGAGCGCGAACACCGGCTGGCGGCGGTCGGCCAGCTTGGCCGCCCCAATCGCCTTGAACTTGGAGATTACGGCCGACGTGTTGTCGTGGGTCATCACGTGGTGAGGCCGGATCGAGAGGAAGTCGCCGGCCCGCAGGGGTCGGTCCGGCCCCTCCGCCATGTGAGCCTGCGCGATCTTTTCGACGACCGTCTGAGCCATCCCTGCCTCCGCCTGGTCCGCCCCTACCTTTGCCTCTTTGCCTTCAACATCCTCATGAGGTCGCTCACGGTGGCCAGCTTTTCGAGGTTCCACACCGCATCTTTGACCTTGGCTCTCGCCGTGGCCGAGAGCACCGGCTTGGCCAGGGCGTCGAACTTCTCCTCGATCTCGCGGTCCGAAAGCGGGTTGCGGGGATCACCCTTGGGGTAGTCGAGCTGTCGGGTGAGCTGCCGCCCATCGCTTGTGAATATCGTCACAATCACCCTCTGCAGAGCCGGGAACGCCTTCTCAATCTCGGGGTCGGCCACGACCTCGACCTTGCGGAGCTGCGCACGGATCGCGGGGTCGTTGATCTTCGCTTCGGTGAACTGTTGCGGCGTCACCTGCCTGTCCACGATGGCGGCCGCTATCACGTAGGGGAGCGAGTGGTCAGCGGTCTCCTTGCCGCGGGGGTCGTACTTGGAGGGGTCTGCGAGGATGTCGGCGGCGCGGGCCAGCGACCGGATGTGGACCTTGGTGATCTGCGCGGGCTTCAGGTCGTGCTCGTGCACGAGGTCGAGTACCGCAGAGATCGGCGTGTGGGTGAGGGCCTCCGTGGGGAACGCCTTCATGCCGCATTGCGTGATCCGCCAAGACGCGCCGAGGCCATCGGTCAAGATGTCGAGCTTCCACTCGGGACCGAGGCAGCGGACCAGCCCTTCCTTGCCGTCGATGACGTGCTCCGGTCCCGTGTAGCCGCGCTCGGCCAGGAGGGCCGCGAGCACCCCGGCCTGCGTCGCCATCGGATCCACGGTGTTCTTCATCATCGTGAGCTTGCCGGCGGTGACCGCGCCCAGGGTGGCATGGTGGCTGGCGGAAATCCCGATGGCGTGTTGGATCTGCTCCCACCCGAGGTGCAGCGCGCGCCCGGCGACGATCGGCGAGACGAACGCGGTCAGGGTGGCGTGGTGCCACCCGCGCTCGCGGATCCCCGGGAAGGCGGCCTCGCAGAGGCGCTGTTCGAACTCGTGGCCGAGCGCGATGCCCACGATCAGCTCGCGGCCGTCGCTGCCGGCCCGCTCGCAGCAGGCGATCGCTGCGGGGATGATGTCGGAGGGGTGGGACGGGTCCTGTTTCCAGTAGATATCGTTGTAGTCCATTACCCGGACCATCAGGGCGTTGGCGAGGGAGGCCGAAACCGGGTCGAGCCTCGCGCCGGTCCCGATCACGGTTGCCGGGCCGCGTCCGGCGGTCTCGCCGAGCACTGCCAGCGCGATCTTCACGTCGTGCTGGAGATAACCTCCGAGGGCGCAACCCAGCGAGTCGAGCAGGAACCTCTTGGCCTGGCGCACCGCGTCGTCCGAGAGGTGAGAGAACTGCAGGCCGGCGGCCCAGCGGGCCATCGTGGCGGTGATCTTCTCGGTGGTCGTGCTGGCGGTCATGGTGATCTGCTCACTTGGCGAGGTTCTTGAACGGCAGGAAGCTCATGAAGTCGGCGTGGTGCACGATGAACGCCTCGGTGGAGCGCTTGACGAGGTTCCCCTCGTCGGCGTGGGCTGCGATGATGTGGCAGACGCGGTCAGGAACCCCGGCCTCCATTGCGAGCGCCACCCCGGTGAACGGGTGGCGGAGGAACTTCCCACGCTCCGACTGAACGGCTTTTCCGCCGGACTTCTCGTACTCCAGGAGCTTGCCCACGTCGGCGAGGATCGCACCGGCGATGACCGTGTCCATGTCCACCGGCAGCGCGTGCCCCATGAACTCGCGCATCGCCTCGGCCGCACGGCGCGCGATGTGCACGACGCAGCGCTTGTGCTCCATGAACGTGACCGGGCAGTTGGGGACCAGCAGGGTGAACGGGATCTGCTGGAGGTCCTCGGGTTGGAGAGGGGAGCGCTCGAGCGCCTTCACCCAGGTGTCGGTGACCTTCTCGCGCAGGTCGGCGTCCGCGATCCACTCCAGCTCGGGCCACAGTTTTTGTACGGCTTCTCGCATCGTCCCTCCAGGGATGTGAAAAATACCACACGCCACGCGGGGAGGCGTGCGGCCGTGGCTGGGGAAGTTCACAATGGAAGAGTCGCCGGGGGTCCGTGCAGGGGTTTCGGCGTCTCTCCGTGCGCGGGTTGGTGGGCCGGAGGGGGCCGGGGAACCGCGCGAGGGGAAACCACACGCCCGGCCCCGCGTAGAGAGGGGGTGAGCAGCATGCGGGCAAGGTCGGCCCTGGCGTTCGCTCTCCTGCTGGTGGTTGTGCCGGGTTTGCTGAGCGACGGAACGGTGTTCGCGGCGACCGGGGCATCCGAGCCGGAACAGCGGGCCGCCAGGCGCAGGCTCGAGGTGGATCCGTTCCCACTGGTCTCCCGCGATTACCTGCTCGCCTCGCTGCGCCAGCTTACCGCCATCGGGTCCTCCTCGCTGTTTCGTAACTCCGCAAGCAGCGGGGAGGCCACGGCGCGCGAGTACGTCGCCGGCAGGCTCTCCGAGCTCACCTTCCTGAACGCCCTCGGTCTGGAGATCGAGCGGCAGGGCTTTCGTACCTACCTTGCCACCGAGGTCTGGGAGGCGCGCCTGCACCTGACGGTCGGCGGGCGGGAGCTCGAGGTCCCCGCCCACGCCCTTCAGGGCAATCGGGAGAACCTCGCGCTGGCGCTGCGGTTCGACTCGGACGGCGTCCTCAACGACGCCGACCGGAACCCCGTGGTTGTGCAGGGCCCTCCGGTCCTGCTGCGCTCCCCTGGCGAGATCGCGGCCGTTCCCGCCCTGGGCCTGCGCGGGCGCATCGCGTTGCTCGACTACGCGGTGATCGACCGAAGCATCATGAGCTCTGAGCAGGCGCTCGCCAACGCGACGTCGGTGCTCGCGAGGGAGCCGGCCGGTCTCGTGCTGGTGACCTCGTTCTCCAACCGCCGCGGCGAGTCGCACGGAACGTTCGTGGGCGACCTGAGCGTGCTCGTGTCCTTGAGCAGCGGCCCCGCGCCCCCCACGCTGTACGCGCGGCTGGAGGACCTCGCAGTTGCGGGGATTACGGGCTGGGACGACTTCTCGCGCGTGGATGGGGTGCGCCTCGTCTGGGATGCGGACATCTTCTCACCGGGATCCTCCGGCAACGTGATCGCCACGGTCCCCGGAGCGGATCGCAGCAGGGCGGTGATCCTGGGAGCGCACCTGGACTCGCCGAACTCTCCGGGCGCGCTCGACAACGGCAGCGGAACCGTGGCCCTGCTGGAGGTGGCGCGGGTGTTGGACGCCGTTCGCCTGCGGCCGCCGGTGGATCTCGTGCTTTGCTGGTTCGGCAGCCACGAGCGTGGGCTCTACGGCTCCTCGAACTTCCTCTCCACCCACCAGGAGCTCGTCGATCGCACGATCGCGATGCTGCAGGTGGATTGCCTGAGCCGGCCCCTGGACGGCATCAGCGCCAGCCTCTACCTGGAGGCGTGGCCGTACGGGCGTTTCGGTGACCCACGGCTGACGTGGCCTGACTATCTCTCACAGGCGGCGCGCGACCGCGCGACCGAGACGTTCGGGCTGGCCACCTACGGAATCGTCTCGGACAACTCCAGCTTCGTCGGGTACGACGTCCCGAGCGCCGATCTTGTGTTCATGAACCCCACGCAGATGCAAGAGGTTCACTACGACGGTCACATGCACGACCCCTACGACACTGTCGATCTCGCGCTCGAGGAGGCCGACACCCTGGAGGCGATGGTGCGGGTCGCCCTCACGGGAGCGCTCAGGACCGGCCGAGAGGACCCGGTGCTGCGCGTGACGCCAGTGCCCGACCGGAGGGCTGTGTTCGTGGCCAGTCACACCGAGGCCCCCCACATGACCCCGGCCGCGCTCACCGATCTCGGGATGGCGCTCGCCTGGGAGGGGTTCGATGTGGATACGGTCCCTTACGGCCAACCGCTTTCGCCTGCCGACCTCGGGGGCGCGAGCCTCGTTGTCGCGCTCCCGGTCCTGGACTACCCGAGCGTGGTGGGGGACCCGACGCTCTACGACGAGGCGTGGGATCCGGCAGAGATCGCGACGCTGCAGGCGTACGTCGCGCGCGGCGGCCTGCTGGTGGTGACCAACAGCGCCAACCGCCTCAAGTACGTCAACCAGGTGCTGGAGCCGAACGAGGACTGGAGCGACGCGAACACCGTCGCGGTGCCTTTCGGAATCACCTTCACGGGTGGAGTGCTGCCCGGATCGGTCGCGCGCACGAGCGGCAGCCATGCCCTCCTCCAGGGGGTCTCGGAGCTGCAGATGGCCCCCAGCAACGGCGTGCCCTTCGTGCTGCGGGCCGGGCAGGTGCTGGCGAGGGCCGGGTCGCAGGCGGCGGTGGCGCTGGTGGACTCGGGCAGCGCCGGCGGACAGGTTCTGGTGCTCGCCGATCTCGGCACGCTCGGCAGCAGCGGTGGCCAGCCCCCAAACCTGCAGTTTTGGCGAAACCTCGCGCGCTACGCACGCTCACACTGAGGTGCGGTCGCGGGAGACGGCCTGCCTAGCCGATGCCCATGGCTTTACTCTCCTCGCGGTTGGGACCGTAGATGCTGGGGACGACGAGCCCCGCCTGCCGCATCAGCACGGTCATGGCGCCACGGTGGTGGGTCTGGTGGACGATCAGGGCCAGCAGGGTGACGCCCCGCGGCCACCGCTCCCCGTACATGTCGTCCTGCACGAGGAGC
>JALHTD010000178.1 GCA_022865555.1 Thermoanaerobaculaceae bacterium
CGCGGGGTCGTCTGCCCCCTTGCCCGACCGGACGTTGAAGGAGCGGTACTCGCCCTTGCGCATCCTCCCGCGCTCCCACACCACGAGGGAGGCCACCTGGGCCTCGCCCTGGAGGTGTGAGATGTCGAAGCACTCGAGTCGCGCGGCCGGCTTGGGCAGGCCGAGCACCGAAGCGATCTCCTCCCCCACCCGCTCGGCCTCGCGGAGCGGGTGGCGGAAGCGCAGCCTGAATGCCGCGCGCGCGTTCTCCTGAGCGAGCGCCAGGACGCGCGCACGCTGGCCGCGCCTCGGCTCAAGCAGCCTCACCGCAGCCCCCCGCTGCTGCTTCAGGAAACCGACAAGGGCGTCGGCATCCTCGGGGGAGAACGGCACCTCGACGCGCTCCGGCACGGCTGGGTTGGCCTCGTAGAACTGTCCGAGGAAAGCCGCGAGGAAGCTCGCGTCGGCCTGGGCGTCCAGGCCCTCCCAGTGAAACTCCCGCTTGTCCACCAGCTTTCCGTCCCGGTAGATCAGCACCACGATCGAGGCATCGCGGCCGTCCCCCTCCACGCCCACGACGTCCACCGATCCGGACCCGGCTATCTCTACGTTCTGGCCCCGGGCCAGTTCGTCGAGCGCCCGCAGCAGGTCGCGGTAACGCGCGGCGCGCTCGTACTCGTGGTTCTCGGACGCACGCCACATCTGGGTCTCCAGCCGGGGCTTCAGCTCCTGGTGGCGGCCTTCCAGCAGCAGCACGACCTCTTCCACGGCGCGGCCGTACTCCTCGGGTGTGGTCAGACCAGCCACGCACGGGCCGAGGCAGGCACCCATGTCGTAGTAGAGGCAAGGTCGGGGCAGGGTGCCGTCGATCTCGATGCTGCACGTTCGCACCTGGGTCCGCGTGCGGATCAGGTCCATCACCCGCGCCGCCATTCCGTGGCCGAGGTAGGGCCCGAAGTAGGCGTGTCCGTCATCGAGGATCCGGCGGGTTAGGAGGGCGCGCGGCCAGTCCTCCCCGGTGGTCAGCTTCACGTAGGGGTAGGTCTTGTCATCGCGGAGAAGCACGTTGTAACGCGGCCGGTGGCGCTTGATGAAGCGGTTCTCGAGAATGAGCGCCTCAACCTCGGTTGCCGTAACCAAGAAATCCAGGCTCCTGGCACGCACCAGCATGCCCGCCAGGCGCGGCTCGAGCTGGCGTGAGAAGTACGAGAGCACCCGCCGGCGCAGTTGCTTCGCCTTGCCGACGTACAGCACCCTCCCGCGCGCGTCCTGGAACTGGTAGACGCCCGGAGCCTCAGGGGCCTGCTGGGCCCGCTCGAGCAGCGGGTGGTGCTTCTCCACGTTTCTATTCAATCACGAAACACGTCCGCCACACTTCCCCTCGAGCGCCGGCGCTCTCGTGGCGAGCGTTCCTACCGGACAACCCTGCCAAGGCCGGGGTGTTTCCGACGCGGGAGGGATCCGCGGCGCCCGAGAACAACGGCGGCAGCAGACCCGGGCCCGGCCTGCGTTCCGGCAAGCTGAAGGCGGGGACCGCTACTTCAGTCTCTTCCTCTCCCACTTCCAGCTCTTGTGGGCCAGCGCCATGCACTTCTCGTAGAAGGCGTTGGTGCGGAGGAAGCTGAAGTTGCCCTCGGCCGCCTTCTCCTGATACGGCTTCTGCTCGAGGACGTCGCGGATCACGAAGCGGCAGCGGTTCGTCGCCAGGTACGAGAGCCACTCCGTGAAGTTGGTCTCGAGGCTCAGGCTGGTGCCGAACCGCTCGGCACGCACATCCAGGTCCGCCTCGTTGAGCACGCCCTGGCACAGCAGCGCCCAGACGAGGTTGCGCGCCCTGCTGACGTAGAAGTACCGGTTGACGCCCTTTTCCAAGATGTCGCTCACAAGCTTGCGGAGCCGGAACTGGATCTTGTAGCAGAGCACGATGTGGCGCGCATCCACCCTCAGGCGCCCAGGGCTGAAGACCTGGGAGTACTGGTAGTCGTCGTCGAAAACCTGGCGGAGGCGCTGAAGCTTGTCTATGTCGCCGTCCGCGACCAGGAACGTCTTGGCGAGAGGCACCAGCTGTATCGCCTTGAGCTCCTTGATCCCGAGTCCGCCGAGATCATCCTCGCTCAGGCCGGAGAAGGCGTTCTCCTGGCGCTCGTAGTAGATTCCGAGCTGATCGCGGAACCTGTCCTGCAGCTCGAGCTGGATGCGATCGTTCGCCCTCAGGTTCCAAGGCTCCACCGGGTTCTGCCGGTTGTTGTTGACCGTCACGTTGGTGACGAAGTCGGGTTGGGCCTTGGTCACAACCTTGCAGAGAACCTTGACGCCTTCGAGCTTCCGGGAGCCCTGCCGGAACGAATCACTGTCCGCACTCGCGGTCAGGAACCGCTCCAGCGTCATGAGGGTCTGAACACCGTTGAGGATCCTCGGCTCCACGATTCGCGTGCCTCCGTCGGTCTGCTCGAGCGCCTCGGCCGACAGCGCCACGCCGTTGTGGTTGAACGGGAACACCGACGGGAGGTCCTTCCCCTCCAGGACGATCTTCTTGAAGGCGCGCGTGAGAGAACGGTTGACGACCTCGTCCTCGGGCAGAGCCCCTCGAATGTTGCGATCGAAGAACCTCGAACCCATCTCCTTGTACATCGAGAAGAGCTCCATGATGCGGACAAAGCCGACCGTGAGCAGCTCGTTGTCAGGGCCCGGCATCGAGATCGTGTGCGTGAGCTCGATCGGGTACGAGTGCGTCTTGGTAACGTGTGTGAACGCGCCCGCCTTCTTCGTCTTTGCCGAGCGGAACTCGATAACCAGGGTGATCTCGCGCCCGAAGAACTGGTCGATGAGGTACTTCTTGTTCTCGAGATCCTCGCGGAGCCTGTCGAGAGCCTGGCTGCGCTCCGCCTCGGCCGGGTCTCCGGCGAAGACAAAGTGGATGCAGACTCGATCGACGACGGCCTGGTTCTCCACCAGCCTGCTTCTCAGCTGGCGGAGCAGCGCATCGGCTGAAGAATCGAGCCGGCCTCCCGAGAAGACCCTCTCGATGCCCCCGTCGATCAGCCGCTGCAGCGTCGCCTTGAACTGGTTGTAGGACGCCGAGGACCTGAACTGGTAGAGGTAGAAGTTTCGCTTCGCCGGATCGACGTGAAACCCATCCACCCCGTAGTCGTTGCCGCGGAACGCCACCTGGTTGGCTGCGACTTTCCTGGGCAGTTCGAACTCCTGCTCGAGGTAGAGGAGACCGAAGTAGTCCTTGCGGGCCCCACCGTGGGTCTTGCTCAGCGCGGCGAAGGCGTTGTCGATCTCGCGGTCACTGATGGGCATGGCATCCTCCCCGAAAGCTCTTCTCTTTCTTGTGGCGACCAGGAGAGCTCCCTCCCTGGCCGCGTTCGCCACGGCGCCGCCACGCTTGCGGCGCGCGGTTGCTTACGAACCTCCGCGAAAAAACACCCTCAAGTCGCCCCGAAACGGCGACGACACTCCTCGCCGCGACCTGACCGCATGGGGCCCGCGCCCACCTGCGGACCGCCAAGGATATCGCAACTCGCCCTTCGCGGGACCGCCCCCGCTGTGCCTGCCGGCCCTCTAGGCCCCGAGGCTGGCGGGGAGCCCGGCCGCGAGGGTCTGCCGGATGGTGCAGGCGCGTTCCGCCTCCTGAAGCGCGCTTCCCGTGTGCGTTGAAGCTGAACTCCTACAATGATTTGCACGCATGATCACCGATTCGGTCGCCGCCAGGAGCAACGAGTGGGGTAGTCTAGGCGGGGGGCTCATGGACAACGTCTACCATCGTTTGGCGGCAAGGCTCGATGAGTTTCCCCACGGCTTCCCGCGCACGGCGAGCGGCGTGGAGCTGCGCATCCTCGCGAAGGTCTTCGCGCCCGAGGACGCCGCGATGGCGCTCGAGTTGTTCCCCATCCCCGAAACCGCCCAGGCGATCGCGCTGCGCCTTGGACGGCAAGTCGAGGATCTGCAACCAGTTCTGGATGCGATGGTTGCACGCGGTCAGATCGCGACAATGCGCCACCGGGGTGAGCACGTCTACATGCTCGCCCCGTTCGTCATCGGGATCTACGAGTTCCAGCTCCCCCACATGGACGCCGAGCTCGCGGCCCTGTTCGAGGAGTACGCCCCAGTGCTGGTGAACGCCGTTGGCGGCGAGAAGCCCGCCCTCGCCCGAGTCGTGCCGGTCAACGCCCACA
>JALHTD010000179.1 GCA_022865555.1 Thermoanaerobaculaceae bacterium
CTGCCCGTACAGCGGGGTGCGGGTCATGGCCAGCGCCAGCGCCAGCTTGGTCACCACGCCGCAGCCGGCCAGGTCGCGGAACGGGTACCGGCTGCCGCGGATCTTCGGGTCGATCAGGGCCAGGGCCGCCGGCAGGGTCTCGGGCGGGTTGTGGTGGTCCAGGACGATGGTCTGGATCCCCCGCTGGCTGGCCAGGCCGATCTCCGCTGCGTTGCCGATCCCGCAGTCCACGGTGAGCAGCAGGGTACAGCCCTCACTCGCCAGCTTCTCCACCGCCTCGCGGGACAGCCCGTAGTCGTCGTCGCCTTCGGGCAGCTGCCAGCGCACTTCCAGCCCCAGCTCGGCGAGCGCCTGGGTCAACAGCACGGTGGAGGTGATGCCGTCCACGTCGCTGTCGCCGAAGACGTGCACGCGCTCCCGGTCGCGCACCGCCGCCAGGATCCGCTCCACCGCCTTGCCCATGTCCTCGAACAGGAAGGGATTGTGCAGGCGCGCCAGTTCGCCGTCCAGGAGAAACGGCAGGGAGGGGCCGGAGGCCAGGCCGCGGCGCAGGAGGATCGAGGCGCTGATCAGGTCCAGCTCGTAGCGCCGCGCCGCCTCCCGGACCGCGGCGGGATCCAGCTCAGTCTTTTCCCAGAGCATCGGAGTCGATTTCCTCCAGCACCAGACGCCGCGGCGGCGGGCGCTCGCTACCGACGGTGACGGCCGCCTCCAGCAGGCGCCGGGCCTCCTCCAGGCGAGCCGGGTCGCGGGCGTGCAGGAGGCAGAGCTCTTCGCCTTCCCGCACGGGGTCACCGGGGGCCTTCAACAGCTCGACACCCACGTCGGGCCACACCGGATCTTCCTTGCGGGCCCGGCTGGCCCCGAGCACACCGCAGGCCAGCCCGACGCGGTAGGCTTCCAGGCGCGCCAGGTACCCGGTGGTAGGGGAGCGCACCGCCAGGGTGTGCGGCGCGCGCGGGCCTTTACCGGGGTCCAGGAGCGCCTCGGTGCGGCCGCCCTGGGCCTCGACGTTATCCAGAAAAACCCGCCAGGCCGAACCGTCGCGGATCCTTTCCCGGCACAACGCCTCGGCCGCCGCCAGTTCACGCTCGAGGCCGCCCAGGACCAGCATGTGCGCGGTGAGGCGCAGCGTGAGCTGCATGAGGTCCTGCGGACCGCGCCCCTGCAGGCACTCTATGGTCTCGCGCACCTCCAGGAAATTGCCCACCATCCGTCCCAGCGGCTGGTCCATGTCGGAGATCACCGCGCGGATCCTGCGGCCCAGGCTGGCGCCCGTGCGGGCCAGCGACACGGCCAGGCAGCGGGCCTCAGCCTGGCTCTTCATGAAGGCCCCGGAGCCGCACTTCACGTCGAACACGAAGCAGCGGGCCCCCTCGGCGAATTTCTTGGACATGATGCTGGCCGTGATCAGCGGGATGGACTCCACGGTACCGGTCACGTCGCGCAGGGCGTACAGCAACCGGTCAGCGGGCACGATGCGCTGGCTCTGGCCGGTCATGGCGAATCCGCACCGCCGCAGCACCTCCCGGAAGTGCTCCACGCTCAGATCCGTGCGGTACCCGGGGATCGACTCCAGCTTGTCCAGGGTGCCGCCGGTGTGACCGAGGGCACGGCCGCTCATCATCGGCACCACGCAGCCGCAGGAAGCAGCCAGCGGGGCCAGAATCAGGGAAACCTTGTCCCCGACACCCCCCGTGGAGTGCTTGTCCACCAGGGGGCCGCTCACCCCCGTGAGGTCGATGGCCTCCCCGGAGCCGATCATGGCCCGGGTCAGGAAGCCGGTCTCCTCGAAGCTCATACCCCGGAAGAACACGGCCATGGCCCAGCTCGCCATCTGGTAGTCCGGCACCTCGCCGCGCACGTAGCCCGCGATCAGGAACTCGATCTCCTCGCGGGTGAGGCTGCCCCCTTCCCTTTTCTTGACGATCAGGTCTACGGCTCGCATGACGTTCCCCTATTTCAGCATCACGGTATTGAGGGCCAGATACTCGGACCCGGCGGGTTTCAAGATCGAGCGGTAAAGGACCAGCCGATCGGCCGCGAAGAGCTCCTCGAAGTCCAGCAGGTTCTCCAGCCCCCGCAGATCCGGATCCCCGCCGCGGCTGCGGGCCAGGGTCACGTGCGGCGTGAAACCGCGGGCCTCCTCCTGGAGCCGTACACCCCCGCGCCGCAGCACCCCCGCCAGGGCCTGCTGAAGCGTCGTGATCTCCCGCGCCCCCCGGCACACGGGCGTGAAGATCACCCTTGGGGAGCCGCAGGCGGGAAACCGGCCGTAGCCCCCCAGGGAGGCGGGAATGCGAGGCACGTCCAGTTCGGGTGATTCCAGCAGGCGCCCGATCCCCTCTGCCTCCTCGGCTTCCCGCTCGCCCAGGAAAACCAGGGTCAGGTGCAGGCCTTCAGGCCTCACGACCTTCAGGTCCCGGCCCTCCAGCGCCGCGACCATGGACTCCAGGCGGCGGAGCGCTTCCGGCGGCAGGGGTATGGCCAGGAAGAGCCTCACAGGTAGCCCGCCGCGCAGTCCAGGGTCTTGAGAGGCGCCTCCAGGCTGCCCTGTACGAGCAGGTACATGGCGGTGCGCAGTGCGGCCAGGGAGGCCTGCTGCAACCCCACGGCGGCCGCCTGCGCCAGCGGCAGCGCAAGCGTCGCGGTCAGGTAGCGGCGCGCCCCCGGTGGGAGGGACAGGTATTCCCCGCCTCCCGCCCCCCGGCA
>JALHTD010000180.1 GCA_022865555.1 Thermoanaerobaculaceae bacterium
ACCGAGTTCGTGGTTCGCCTCGGCACGCCGGAGGGGGCCGTGCTCGAGCAGCGCCACCGCGCGGCGAGCGAGGAGGCGCTTCGGCGGGAGCTCGAGAACAGGGGGCTCACGGTTTTCCGGGTGCGGGCGCGGCGCGGGGCGCTGCGCCTGCCGTTCTTTGGGCGACGGGAACGCCTCGGCTCGCTGGAGTTCCTGATCTTCAACCAGCAGCTCGTGACCCTTCTGCGGGCGGGGATTCCGATCCTGCAATCCCTCGAGCTGCTGCAGCGCTCCCAGACCAGCACCTACTTCCGCGGCGTGCTCTCGCGAGTGCTCGACGACGTGCGCAGCGGGGTGTCCCTCTCGGACTCGTTTGCGGCGCAGGGGGGCATGTTTCCTCGTTTGTACTGCGCCACAATCCTGGCGGGCGAGCATTCCGGTGAACTCGTCCCGGTGCTCTCCCGCTACATTCACCACCAGCAGATGCTGGAGGGGGTGCGAAGGAAGGTCACATCCGCGCTGACCTACCCGGCGGTTCTGATCACCCTGTCGATGGGGCTGGTCGCGCTTCTCATGACCTACGTGATCCCGCGCTTCGCGAACTTCTACATGGGCTTCTCGGCGGACCTCCCGCTCCCGACCCGAATCGTCGTGGGTACGGGCACCTTCCTTTCGCACAACATTCACTTCATCATCGGGGGTCTGGTGGTCGCGTACCTGCTGGCGCGGCGTTGGCTGCGCAGCGAGGATGGGCAGATCGCCCTCGACCACGCCAAGCTCAAGGTGCCTTTCGTGGGCTCGATCTTCCACCTGTTTGCGCTCTCGCAGTTCGTCCGCTCGCTGGGGACGCTGCTCTCGGGCGGTACCCCGCTCGTCCACGCACTCGAGATCGCGAGCGCCACGGTCACCAACCATGCGATCGGCGCCCCCCTCGCCCGGGTCGCACCGCGGGTGCGCGAGGGGCAACCGCTGTGGTCCTCGCTGGATGCAACGGGCCTCTTCCCCGAGCTGTCGGTGGCGATGGTGCAGGTGGGCGAGGCCACCGGGGCTCTCGAGGGCATGCTCGCCACCGTAAGCGAGTTTTCCGACGAGACGATCGAGGTACAGCTCGGGCGGGTCGTCTCACTCATCGAGCCGGCCGTGCTCCTGCTCATGGGCGGCGTGGTTGCATCCCTGGTGTTGTCGGTGTATCTCCCGATGTTCACGCTCTTGCAGAAAGTTCAGTGAGGTTCGGATGCCAGAAGACATCAACGTCTTAGCGCAAAGGTACCTGCGCGGCCTTCCCAAGGACGAGGAGGACCGCAAGCGCGCGGTCGAGCTGGCCGAGCGCTCGGGGCTTCCCTTCGACGACCTCTCCGAGTTCCGGGGCGACCCGGAGCTCTTCCGCCAGATCCCGGTCGAGGTGATGATCCGCTACCAGTTCGTGCCGGTGGAGCGCCAGGGAGACGTGGTCGTGGTGGTGATGGCGGACCCGTCTAACGTGCTGGCGGTGGACGAGGTCGAGCTGGCAATTGGGGCTCCGGTCGAGGTGCGCGTCGGCCCGGCCGGGAAGATCGCCGAGATCCTGGAGAAGTCGGAGTCCACCCAGCGGGTGCTCGATGAGGCGACGGAGGACTTCAAGATCCAGCTCGTCCAGGAGCGCGAGAACGGCGAGGAGGCCCTCACCATCGAGTCGATCACGGCCGACACCTCGCCGATGATCAAGCTGGTGGACACGGTCGTCTTCAACGCCATCCAGCGCCGGGCCTCGGACGTCCACGTGGAAACGCGGGAGAACGAGGTGATCGTGAAGTACCGCGTGGACGGCGTGCTCTACCAGGCGATGGAGCCCATCGACAAGCGCTACCACTCGACGATCATCTCCCGAATCAAGGTCATGTCGGAGCTCGACATCGCCGAGAAGCGCATCCCGCAGGACGGTCGGTTCAAGCTGCGCTTGAAGGGGCGCACCATCGACTTCCGCGTCTCGATCATGCCGACCGTGCACGGAGAGGACTGCGTCATCAGAATCCTCGACAAGGAGTCGGCCAACAAGGAGTTTCGCACGCTCAACCTCGACGTGCTGGGGTTCGACGAGGAGACGAAGCGCAAGCTGCGCAAGTTCATCCGCGAGCCGTACGGTATGGTGCTCGTGACCGGGCCAACGGGCTCGGGAAAGACGACGACCCTCTACGCGTGCCTTTCCGAGATCGTCAGCGTCGAGGACAAGATCATCACGATCGAGGACCCGGTGGAGTACCAGCTTCCAGGGATCACGCAGATCCCGGTCAACGAGAAGAAGGGCCTCACCTTCGCCCGAGGCCTGCGGTCAATACTGCGGCACGACCCCGACAAGATCATGGTGGGTGAGATCCGCGACGAGGAGACGGCGCAGATCGCAGTGCAGTCGGCGCTGACCGGACACCTCGTGTTCACCACCGTGCACGCCAACAACGTCGTGGACGTTCTGGGCCGCTTCCTCAACATGAACGTGGACCTGTACAACTTCGTCTCGGCGCTGAACTGCGTGCTGGCACAGCGCTTGGTGCGCCGGATCTGCCCGCACTGCAGGCGGGCCGCGAGCACCTCGGCACAGCTTCTCGAGGAGTCGGGCCTCATAGCGGACGCGGTGCGCGGCACGACGTTCTACGAGGGCGTGGGCTGCATCGAGTGCAACGGCACCGGCTTCCTGGGCCGGAGCGCGATCTCCGAGCTGCTGGACCTGTCCGACAACATCCGTGCGCTGATCCTCGAGAAGCGGCCAGCCGCGGAGATCAAGCGGGCGGCCAAGGCCGAGGGCATGATCTTCCTGCGAGAGTCGGCCTTGGAGCGGGTGTTTGCGGGGGTTACAACCCTGAAGGAGATCAACAAGGTGACGTTCGTAGAATGAACATCCAGGCGCTGCTCCGCACGCCCGCTCCCGTGCACGCGTTCGCGGCCGGTGGGGATCAGCTCGTCTACGGCCGGCTGAGCCGGCGCCGTGACGCCCTCATGCGCGTGGAGCACACGGCGCTCCCCCCCGAGTGGTTCCACCTCGGGCCGGTCGGTCTGCTGCAGGTTGACCGTCAGGCGCTCGCTGGCGGTCTGGCGACGGTGGCCCGGCGGCTCGAGAAGGCGCCGAAGCAGGCCAGCCTTGTCGCCCCCAACTCCTGGGTGCGCAGCGTGGTGATCGACGCGGGCGTGCTGCCGCGCCATCGCCAGGAGGCTGAGGACGTGGTGCGCTGGCGGCTCAAGAAGCTCCTCCCGTGCCGCCCCGAGGAGGTACGCCTGGACTTCATCCCCGGCGGGGAGAGCGGGCGCGTCCTGGTGATCTTGGCGCTGGACCGCCCGCTGGCGGTCGTCGAAGAGATCTTCAACGCGGCCGGTGTGGAGCTGGGCCGCATCGAGCCCGCGGTGCTGGCCCTCACGGCCCTGCTTCCAGCCGTCCCCACGCCGGTACTGCTTGCGGCCGTCGAGGAGCGGGCCCTGGCGCTCGTCGTCCTGGCCGGAGGCAGGCCGGTTCTCGTGCGCCACAAGCCGCTCCCGGGCGATGCGGCGCGCGCCGAGGCCTTCATCGGCAGGGAACTCTCGCGCACGCTCGCTCACGCCCGCGAGCAGGACAAGCTCAGTGGGCCGGTGACCGTCTGGCTGGCTTCCGCGGGCGCCGGCGAGGGGAGCGAACGGGTGGAGCGTTGGGCGGCCGCCGAGAGCGGCGTGCTGGTGAGACGGCTCGGGGTCGGGGCGGGCCGGGTTCCAGAGTTCACAGGCGTGCCGGACGTGCGGCTCTGGTCGCTGCTGGGGACCGCGTGGGGAGGTCAGGCGTGAGACGGCGGCCAAACCTCGCGTCGAGCCCATTGCTCGACATCCGTCCGGTCCTCGTGGTGGGTGGGGGGCTGGCGCTCGTGGCGCTCGTGCTCACGGGGATCACCCTGGCCGAGTTCATACGGGCCCGTGGCAAGGAGAAGGCCGCGGCGAGCGCGCTGGTAGGTCTCCAGACGAGGCGCGCCGAGCTTGCCACCAAGGTCGAGGCCACCAACCGAAAGCTCGCGGGGGTGAGCTGGAAGACGCTCCAGGTCGAGACGACCGCCATGCAGGACGTGGTGGCACGGCGAAAGCTCGTCTGGAGCCAGCTGCTCGCCGAGCTCGAACGGGTGGTCCCCTGGGACATCCGGCTGGTGAGCATCGCTCCCACGATCGAAAAGGACGTCAGCGTCGAGATCAACCTCCTGGGCGTGTCCGTCAGTCGGGAGGCCTGGCTCAAGCTGGTGGCGTTGCTCTTCGTCGACTCCAGGTTCTCGAACCCGCTCCCGAAGGCCGAGGAGTCCCCCTCTGCAACCAACGGCCAGGGGCACAGGTTCTCGCTTGCCGTGCGCTACTGGCCGGAGGGGCGACCGTGAACGGGCGCGGGGCTTGGCTGAAGCTCTGGTACGTATGGTTC
>JALHTD010000181.1 GCA_022865555.1 Thermoanaerobaculaceae bacterium
GAAAGAGGTGGCCACCGACATCGCGGTGGGCATCACGGGGATCTACCGCAGCTACGGCAGGGTCATCGAGGACTTCCTCTGCATCGACGACGGCACCTACTGCATCGGCAACCCCAGCGAGGGGATCATGAAGGAAATCTACACGCTGGACTACTCGACCACGTACCCGGCGCCTCGGCCGGTGCGCATCTTCCGCGGCATCCAGCTCGACGTGACAAAGCGCTTCTCCAACAACTGGCAGATGCTGGCCTCGTACCTCTACTCCACGCTGGAGGGCAACTACGACGGCGAGTTCGCGCCGTACACCAACGCCGGCGCCGACCCCAACATCTCCGCCGCGTACGACTACTACGACTTCTTCACGGACGGCAAGGATCTCTCCAAGATCACCAACCGCGGCTACGCCTCCAACGATCGCCGCAGCCAGTTCAAGGTCTCCGGCATCTACATGACGCCTTTCAAGCTCGCAATCGGCGCAACGGCTTACTACCGCACCGGCACGCCGCTCTCCCGCATGGGGTTCTCCGACGCGTACACCCGCTACGAGTTCTTCCTCACCCCGCGCGGCAGCGAGGGGCGGACCCCAGCCACCTACGAGGCCGACCTGCACCTCGGCTACCCGATCGAGGTCAGGCCGGTGACGATCAACCTGCTCTTCGACGTGTTCAACGTGCTCAACGCCCAGCGCCCGGTCCTCCTCGACCAGCGATGGGGGTTCCAGGAGACCGACAACAGCTCACCGGCACCGGTCAACCCCAACTACGGCAAGGCGTGGTTGCGAACACCGCCGACGTCGGTTCGCCTGGGGTTGCGGATAAGCTTCTGATTCGTCAGGAGGCCTGACCCGGGCCGGCCCCGGCGCCCCGCCGGGCCGGCCCGGTGCTGAGCCGCCCGCCGCACCTGCAGCTGGGAAGCTTGCCGCGTCCGGTCGGAGCATCCTGCCCCGCTCCTCCCCTCCCGATTCTGTCGGGTTGTCTTCCAAGGCGAAGCCCGCTATCCTTGCCGCCTGGCGCGCAAGAGCTTCCCCCAGCCCGGGCGGCCCGGCTGGAGCCGGTCGGCTCCACGCCGACCCGGCGGCGGGCTCGAAGCGGCTCGCGCGTTCTGGAGTGGTGGTACGCTCGCTGGTCGGGCCAAGGAGACCGTGCGGTGGACACGAGAGTGGTGGAAGCGGTTCGATCCGGCAACCTCCAACAGGTTCAAGCCTTCCTCAAGGACGGAGTCGACCTCCGGGCGTGCGATGAGGACGGCAACACCCTGTTGATGCTGGCCGCGGCCGCCGGCCACATCGGGATCGTGAGGCTGCTCGCCGACACCGGCGCCGAGCTGAACGCCCGCAACAAGGCCGGAATGACACCTCTGCTGATCTCGGCGGCGGTGCGCCACATGGAGGTGTTCTCGTTCCTGGTCCAGCGCGGAGCGGACCTTTCAGTCACCGACGAGGAAGGCAACACGGCCCTGATGATCGCCGCTAGGACCGGGCTCGCGCCCGCAGTGGAGCTCATGCTGGCGAAGCGCGCGCCGGTCAACGCCGCCAACCGATGGGGGGCCACGGCCCTCATGCAGGCCGCGCGCGTCGGCAACATCCACGTGGTGAAGACGCTGCTCGACGCCGGCGCCGATCCGGACCTCAGGGACGTGCTGGGCAAGCGCGCCATCATGTACGCCCAGGAAAAGGGGACCCCGACCATCTATCTGGTCCGCCTCCTCAAGGGCGAGCGCGACGCCGGCGGAAGGAGAGGTACCCGCTCCTTCGGGGCTCGGCCCTCCGGAGGCCGGCCCTGGTGGCGCTTCTGGGAGAAGTGACGTCGCCGCAGGCGAGGTCATCCTGAGTGGCGCCTGGAGCGCCACGAAGGATCTCGGGGTGCCGCGCGCCGAATCACCATCGAGCGGGCCACAGCATGGCGAGCAGCCGCCTCGCGAGGCCGCGCCTCTCCCGCGACATGCGCACGGCCGGGAACAGCCCCCTCAATAGCGCCGCATCAGACGAAGAGAGCTCGCATCGCGGGTGGTGTGGAACAGCGCGGCGAATGCCTGCCCGTAAGGCCCGGAGGCCGCAGGCTCACCGTTGACCGTCTCGACCACGACGGCCTTGGCCGGCCGCACGGCACGGGCGAGCAGCACCTTGAGGAAGCCGAGGTAGTCGGCGAGCCTGGGGTGGTCCGGCCCGACCCGGACCTCGAGCGACCGGCCACGTCGCTCGGAGGTCACCACCAGGCGATGTCCTTGGAACACCAGGTGGCTGGTCGGGACGCGGCGGGGCAGCTGCCCCAGCCCGTCGAGCCCGAGGCCGCACGGTGATGCCGGGTCGGTGGCGTTCACCCACCAGACCCGGTCCTCGGGCACTCCCTCGACCAGGCGGCGAAGGGCGGCATGGGAGGCGAACTGGAGGCCGGGGACGCCCCTGAAGAACTGCCCGGCCACAACCTCGCCTCCCAGCTCCATGAGGCGAAGCGCCCGGAACACCCGAGGCCACTGCAGCGCCGGCAGCTCCCGCTCGAGGAGCTCGCGAAACACGACGCCGTAGCGCTCGAGCACCACCCTCGCGCGGTCTTTCGCGAGCTCATCCTCCTCGAGCGCGTCGCCAGGACCCTCAACGCGCGGCAGCCGGCACCAGCTCCCGGCAAAGGGTCGCGACCCCTTCCAGAGCCCGAAGCGCAGACGGCGTGCGGGGCGCCTCCCGGGGAGCGTCTCGGCCTCGGCAGGCTTGAAGCCGGCCTCGACGCCCCGGCGCACCGCCGCGAAGCCGTCGTTGGCGACGAGGCCCTCCCAGGCGAGCCTCCAGAGCCGGCGCGTGAGCTCGGCCGAGCCGAGCCCGGAGCGGGTCAGCAGCTCCTCGAAGGAGAACCTCCCTGGCCCGGGCGGCAGCACCGCATCGAGCTCAGCGGGCACGCCTCTCCCGCCCTCCCCCGCCTCGGGCTCGGGCGCCTGCACGAACAGCTCGCGGTCGGCGCCAAGCGCGAAGGCGAGCCGCTCCTGGCCACAACCGAACCAGCAGAGTTCACTCTCCGCCAGGAGCGCGTCCAGCCATGCCGGGAGGTACGGTTCAAGGCGTGCGGGGAGGAGCTCGCTTTCCCACAACTCCAAGGGAGCGGGATACCCGAACAGCCGCTCCAGCGCCGCTCGCAGGTCCTCGATCCCCGCTCCCCGTGTGGCCAACCCCTGCCAGGCCGCGAGGAAGCCCGGCAGGTGCTCTGCAGGGAGCGGCTCGAAGGAGGGCCTGGCCGCAGCCCTCGCGAGACGCAGCAGGCGCTCCAGGTTCTCGGCGTCGCAGATCTCCGGACCCGCCGCGCCCTCGGTGAGCTCGTCCACCACGACCCTCTGCTCGTCGAGGAGCACCTCCAGGGCCACCCGCTCCCGCTCGGGGTCGAGCGCCAGCGTCTGTGCGGGCAGCTCGCGCCCTACGGGGCCATAGAAGCGCAGCACCTCGCCCAGCAGGTCGGCCAGCGGGTCGCCCTCCTCCGCCGCATCCTCGGCGAGGCTCGACGGGCGGGCCCGCAGCGATGCGAGGGCCGCAACCGCCCCGTCGGCAGGCGCGCCGTCGAGGGCGGCCGAGGAGAGAGCGATCTGGTCCTGCCCACGCTCCAGCGCCCGCAGGACCCTGGGCACGCTCTCGACCGCGCACACCAGCGAGGGCCCGGCCTCCGCGCGCCAGGCAACTGCTACCAGCTTTCGATCGAGCTCGGCGAGAATCGCGCCGGGGTCGAGGCCGTGGTCGCGGGCGACGGCGTCGAGCAGCTCGCTCCACTCGCCGACCGGGATGACCACACGCTCGACGACCCAGGCGAGCAGCTCGGGCACGGAGCGCGGCGAATAGCCGGGGTATGTGCGTCGAAGCTTCCGGCCGAAGGCGTCGGCGAGCGACCGGGGGAGGCGCGGCCGCAGGTGCGCGGCGAAGACCAGCTCCCGCAGCAGGTCCTGCCGCAGGCGCGAGCGTCCCCCCGAGGGCGTGTCGTCCTCGTACATGAGCTCGTTGGTGCGCTTCC
>JALHTD010000182.1 GCA_022865555.1 Thermoanaerobaculaceae bacterium
GCAGGCTGCGCAGGTCCAGCACTCCGCCGAGCATCGCCGCATCGCCCTTGGCGACCGCGCCGCCGATGGTCTGCAGCTGGATGGTGCCGCGGATCTCCTCGTGTGCCGCCAGGATGTTGGCTGCGTCGTCGCGCTTGCTGGCAAAGTTGAAACCCACCTCGCGCCAGGTCACCAACTGGTCCAGGAAGGCCTCGGCGGGCGTGCTCATCGCCCACCACCCGGTGCGCCGGCCGCTCGCCTTGGAGGCCAGGCGTTCGGGGGTCCACCCCTCGCGCTCCGCCACCGCCGCGAACACCTCGTGCGCCGAGACGTGCCCGAAGTGCAGGTAGGGCGAGAGCCCACTCGTGCCGTTCCGCTCCGGCTGGTTGCGGGTCTCCGCATAGCCGGCCAGCCGTTCATTGAGAAACCGTCTCAATGATGTGATCCCCGCGGATCTGCCTCCGCGCACTGCCGAGACCCTCCCCACGCCGCGGTCCACCGTCAGCGCCGCGAGAGCCGCGGCCTCACCGTTACACCCCCGAGCAGCTTGAGGGAGCGAACACCCACGACCCGTTGTGGAACGCGGCCCAGGTGCAACTCCTGCGCGAGGGCAGGATCCACAACTACCTGCGCATGCTGTGGGGGAAGAAGATCCTGGAGTGGTCCCCCTCACCGCAGCAGGCGCTTGCAGTCATGCTGGAGCTCAACAACCGGTACGCTCTCGACGGTCGCGACCCCAACTCCACCTCGGGGATATTCTGGTGCCTTGGGCGCTACGACCGTCCCTGGGGGCCGGAGCGCCCGATCTTCGGTACCGTGCGCTACATGTCCTCGGAGAACACCGCCCGCAAGCTGCGGGTCGGGGAGTACATCGCCCGGTACTCGCCCTAGGTGGCGGCGGCCGCAGCAGGCTCAAGGGTATCCTGGTCGGCCTCGGGCCTGGGCGGCCCGCGGGGGGGGCGATGGCTGACGAGCGCCTGCAGCGGCAGATCCGCTTCATCCTGGAGATCGACGCCCTGAAGAGCGTCCTGCGCCACACCTACCTGCTCGGGGCGGACCGGCCGGAGAACTCCGCCGAGCACAGCTGGCACGTGGCGGTGATGGCGGTCCTCCTGGCCGAGCACGCCAACGAGCCGGTGGACGTGGCGCGGGTGGTGAGGATGCTGCTGATCCACGACGTCGTGGAGGTGGACGCGGGCGACACCTACGTCTACGACACCGCGGGCGCGGAGGCGAAGGCCGAGCGCGAGGCGCGGGCGGCGGACAGGCTCTTCGGGATGCTGCCCGAGGACCAGGGGCGCGAGCTGCGCGCACTCTGGGAGGAGTTCGAGGGGGGGCGCACCGCCGAGGCGCGTTTCGCCGCCGCCCTCGACCGGCTGATGCCGGTGCTGCACAACGTGCACACCGAAGGGCGGTCGTGGCGGGAGCACGGCATCACCGCCGACCGGGTGATCGCCCGCAACGCCCGAATGTCCGAGGGGTCGGAGACTCTCTGGAAGTACGCCCGCTCCCTGATCGAGGCCGTGGTCGCACAGGGGCACCTGGCACCGCCCCGGCCGTGAGCCGGAGGGTCTGAGCCCGCGCCATTGACAGCCGGCGGCGGAGCGTGGTCGCATGCCGCGGGGGGCGGCCTGGTGAGCGCTGGTCAAGGGTTTGGTCGCGCGGCGCCACGAATCATCGTGGGGCGGGGCGCGCGCGCCACCGAGGAGCTTCTCCTCGCCGATCTGGAGGCGCTGCTTGCCTCCACCGAGGCCGATCTTCACCTTCTGGCCAGGCCGGTCGTCGTGGTCGTCCCCTCGCGCAGCCTGCGCCTGCACCTGGCTGCTCGTCTGGTGGCACGCCGCGGGCGGGCGGTCGCGGGCGTCGAGATCGTGACGTTGCACGGGCTGGCGGCCGGGATCGTCGGGCGGTGCGAGGGGCAACACAGGGCCGGAACGCGACTGCTGCCGGTGCTCGCCAGCCGGTTCGCCAGACGCGAGCCGGCGCTCCGGGAACTCGCGGCGTCGCTGGAGGACGGGGAGCTTCCGGTCGTCGCGACGGTCCGTGACCTGCTGGACGCTGGGTTCGCCCCCGAAAACGCCGAGGCGATCGCCGAGCACCTCGAAGGGGACCGGGACGAGGCGGAGCGGGGGCGGGCGTCGGCTCTCGTGAGAATCGCCTCCGCGGTCGCCCTCGTGCTGGAAGTGGGGGGTCTCGACCTCACCTCCGATCTGGTGCGGCGCGCAACGGAACTGCTTAGGGCCGATCCCGAGCGCGCACTGCCCTCCCGGGCAGTGCTGATCCACGGCTTCGCGGACGCTACCGGCATGGCGACCGACCTCATCGAAGCATTGCTCCGCCAGCGCGAGGCGTGGGTCTACCTGGATCAGCCGCCGGACCCGGTGGAGCACTCGAGGCCCGACCTCGGCATCGCCTTCAGCGAGCGATTCCTCGAGCGTTTGAGAGGCGTTGCGACCCCGGAACCGACCGCTGCGAGCGCCACGGCGCCCTCCAGGCCCGTGATGTTCCGCGCGCCGGGGGCGCACGCCGAGGTACGGGAGGTCGCACGGCGCATCCGTAGGCTGCTCGACGACGACACGCCGCCCGAGCGGATTGGGGTGGTCGCGCGGGACCTCGGCCCCTATGCGCTTCCGGTTCAGGTGCACTTCCCACGCCTCGGAATCCCGTTCTCCGCTCTCGGCGCGGCCGGCTCGGTCAATGCCGCCGCGCGGCGCGTTCGCGCGCTGGCGAACCTGCTCCGACGGGGCAACCAGGCGCCCGCCGACAGCTGGCTCTCCGCCGCCGGCGACCTGGGGGGGTTCGAGGTGCGCCTGGCCCTGCACGCCTGCGGGGCGGCCCGCGTACGCGACGTGGCCGCGCTCGAGCCCGACGCGGTTCTGGACGCGAACGGGGAGTTCGTGCTGCCGGTGCGGCGCGGCCTCACCGAGCTGCCG
Organism: Thermoanaerobaculaceae bacterium; assembly: GCA_022865555.1. Taxonomy (GTDB): domain Bacteria; phylum Acidobacteriota; class Thermoanaerobaculia; order Thermoanaerobaculales; family Thermoanaerobaculaceae; genus RBG-13-68-16. The sequence continues at coordinate 2,913 of JALHTD010000182.1, forward strand.
GGCGATGCCGGCGAGGAGGACAACGGGGGCAGACGGGTTGCGCCCCATCGTCGCCTGGCGGGCGCCCGCCTGCGCCATGCCGTGACGCGGGCGTCCGCCTTCGTGGCGCTCCTGGATTCGTGGCCGGCGGATGCGGGTCCGGCGGAGCACCTGCGCCGCCTTGGACGGCTCCTCGACGAAGGGCTGGACTGGCGAAGCGGGCCACCCGGTGCCGCACCGGTTCGCCAGCTCCTCTCGACCCTTGGGGTGGAGCTTCCGGAGGGGCTGGCGCTGACCCGCGAGGAGTTCTTCATGCTGGCGCGCCGAGCGCTCGAGGGTGTCGGTGTCCCAAGGCTTGGCGGTGCGGGGGGAGGCGTGCAGGTGCTCTCGGTGATCGAGGCGCGGGCGAGGAGCTTCGAGCACCTCTTCCTGCTCGGCCTCAACCGGGACTCGTTCCCCCGCCAGGTGCGGGAGGATTCGCTCCTCCCCGACCGCCTCCGCCAGGCGATCGAGAGGGACGTCCTCCCGCAGATCCCGATCAAGCGCATCGGCTTCGACGAGGAGCGCTACCTGTTTGCCCAACTGCTGTCCTCCGCCCGACACGTGACGCTCTCCTGGCAGGCGTGCGACGACGACGGCAAGGCTCGCCCACCTTCGCCGCTGGTCGAGCGCCTGCGCCTGGCGGACGGCGTGGAGGAGCCCCCTCTGGTCGGCGCCGTCCTCACGCCGGAGCCGGGCGAGCTGAGACCGCTCGAGGAGCACGCGGTACTCGCAGCGCTGCACGGATCGCGCGACGCCTTCGGTCGCGTGCTCGAAACGGCGCTCGGGGAAGCCGCCGGGGAGAAGGGGCGCGCGCTGGCGGCGGCGCGGCTCGCGGTGCTGGAGGAGCTCGACCCCGACCGCCGCACGGCCGGCGGTCGGCGACGCGCCGCCATGGTGGGCCCCTACTTCGGGTTCGTCGGGGCGCCGCTGGAGGGCGCCGACCCGAGGCGCAGCGAGCTGGCCATCACGACGGCGGAGGGCGTTGCGGCCTGCCCGTGGCAGGCCTTTCTCCGGCGCATCCTGCGCCTGGAGCCCTCCCCCGACCCGCTCGCGGTGGCCCCCGGGGTGGACGCCCTGCTGCTGGGCCAGGGGGTGCACCGCGCGCTCGAGGCGATCGTCGCCGCGGTGGCCGGGCCCGAGCTACCGCGCGAGGTCGCCAGGGCGCTGGAGGTCCGGCCGGTCGCGGTGCCCTGGCCGGCCCCCGCAGAGTTCGACCGCGCGCTGCGGGAGAGTTCCACGCGGTTGGCGCGCGAGGAGGGTCTCACGCTCCCCGGCCTCGAGCGGTTGCTGGAGGAACGGGTTCGTCCATTCCTCGACGTGGCGAGACGGCTCGGCTGGCCCGACGAAGAGGCCCGCGCGGCCGTCCTGGGCGTCGAGGCGGTCGGGGCGGTGACGGTCGAGGACGTGGCCGGGGCGCCACGGACTCTTTCGTTCCGGGCGGACCTGGTGGAGGAAGTCGGCGGGCGGGTCGTGTTCACGGACTTCAAGACCGGCGCGCCGCTCTCGAAAGCGAAGACGGACGAGACGCGGCGGAAGCACCTCCTCGCGGCATTCCGGAGGGGCGAGGCGCTGCAGGCCGCGGCCTACCCGCTGGCGGCGGGCGGGCGCCCTGCCGACGGCCGCTACGTCTACCTGCGCCCCGACCTTGAGGACGACTCCCGGGTACTCGAGGTTGCCAGCGAGGCCCCCGAGCTGCCGGCAATCTTCCAGGCCGTCGTGCGGGCGGTCCTGAGCGCCTGGGACAGCGGCAGCCTGTTCCCGCGCCTGGAGGAGGCAAACAAGCCAAAGGAGCCGTCGCGCTGCTCCCGCTGCGAGGTGCGGGACGCCTGCGTGCGCGGGGACAGCGGGGCGCGGCGCCGCCTGACCCGGTGGGCGGCCGCCCGGGGGGAAGGGGAACGCCCGCTCTCGGCCGCGGAGGCCGCGCTACGCGGGCTGTGGAGCCTCGGGATCGGGGTCGCCGAGGACGGCGAGGAGGACGCCGAATGAAGGAACGCCACGCGTCCGGGGAGGCAAGGACCGCGGATCAGCAGGCGCGCCTCCTGTCCCAGACGGTCTTCGACCGGCCGCAGGTGCTGGAGGCCGGCGCAGGCACGGGCAAGACCGCCACTCTGGTGGCCCGGATCCTCGCGTGGTGCCTCGGCCCGGGTTGGCGGCGGGCCGCGGAGGAGCTGCGCGCGCAACATGAGCGGCTTGGGCGTCCGGGGCCCGTCCCCGTGGACCGGATCGCCGCGCGAGTTCTCGAC
>JALHTD010000183.1 GCA_022865555.1 Thermoanaerobaculaceae bacterium
CCAGACCGCCCCCTCGAGCTGCCCCAACCTGCTGTAGCGAAACCGGTCGTCGGCCCTTCGGCACGGCCCGGTGAGCGGCTCCATCGTCCGCTCGATGACGAAGCCCCGAAAGGCGCGGACCATGCGGTAGCCGACAGAATCCACCGAAGCACGTCCACCCCACGCCTCCACAAACCTCCTGAGCTCGCCCCGACGAGGGTCCGCCGCCACGGCGTCTCGCGTGAGGGTCACCAGCAGCAGGTCGCGCCAGCGCTCCAGGAAGACCGCTCGGTCATCGAGCTGGATCTCCAGCATGTCGCGCTCGCTCACGCCGACCCGAGCCTGGAGGTCGTCCCGAATCTGGCGGGCCCGCGCGCCCAGCTCGTACCCGCCGTCGCCGAGCCTCGCGAGGGCCTCACCGTCCACGGTCCGGGCGTTTGCGGTCCAGAGCAGACCCGAAGGCGGGTTCAGCAGGCGCGGTACCTCGCCGGAGGCAAGCCAGCCATCCCACCTGCGAGAGCCGTCCCGCCAGGACCCCGGGAGGCGCCCGTCGAACCCCACGCGCCTTGGGATGGTGCCCGCCACTGTCCAGCCGATCCGGCCATCGGAAGAGGCGCAGACGAAGTTCTGCGGCGGGATGCCGCTGGAGTTCGCGGTGTCGAGGGCCTCCTCCAGCGTGCGCGCGCCTTCGAGGCGGAACAGGTTGAAGTTGACGGCGGCAGGCTCGTGAGCCGTCCAGCGCAGGGCGCGCGGACGCCCGAGGTGGTCCTTGTCGACGAGCGGGCCCCAGATGGTCGAGACGACCTCGAGCGACTCGCTTCCGCCACCCTGCAACTTGATCGTCTCCTGCGAGCGCTCGAACCGGTGCCGACCGTCGGGCGCGAAGTAGAAGTCCGGGTCGCCGGGGTCCACCTCCACGACCACCAGATCGGTCCAGTCGCCGTAGCTGTTCGTGAACCCCCACGCGACCCTCGAGTTGCTGCCGGCGATCACCGCCGGCGTGCCGGGCAGAGTGACGCCGGTGATGACGACCTGGCGCCCGGGCTGCTCGGCGTCGGGCCAGACCAGGGAGGCCCGGTACCACGTGTTGGGCACCGCGAGGCCCAGATGCATGTCGTTGGCCAGGATCGCACCGCCGTGCGCGGTGCGCTTTCCCGCCACCGCCCAGTTGTTGCTGCCGGCGGCGCTGCCCTCGGGGGCAATGGCAGGCGTCTCAGGGGGGAGTGCAGCCTCCGGACCGGAGCGCCGGAGGTCGAGGACCTCGGGCCCTGGGACCGGCGGAGTGACGATGGGCCCGCCGACGAGCGGCGCGTCCCACTCGGTCCCCCACGGGGCGAGAAAAGCGAAAATCGGCCGGGGCAGGAGGTCGTGTACCAGCCCGAGGGCGGATTCGTAGCGCCCGTTGGAGTCGTTGAGCTCGACGAACATCGAGAGCAGCACGAGCACCGTGTCCTCGGCCTGCCAGGGGGAAGGGGTGATCCTCAGCACGACGTACTCGAACGGCTTGTCGTGAAGGGCGGCCACGCCGGCGTTGACGCCCTCGGCGTAGGCCTGGAGGAGCTCACGGTCGGCGGCCACGGTGTTGGCGAGGACCGTCCGGGCAACGCTTCCGAAGCGGTGGACGCGGATCCTGCGGTCCCATCCGAGCGCCGCCTTCCCGACCAACTCGGACAGCTCACCCGCGGTGCTCCTGCGCATCAGGTCCATCTGGAAGAAGCGGTCCTGGCCGTGGAGGAAGCCAGTTGCACGGGCGACGTCCAGCCGGGAGACGCCTCGGATCGTCGGGACGCCGAGGGCGTCCCGTTCCACGGTGACCGGGGCCCGCAGGCCAGCGAGCGGCACCTCCCCGTCGAGGAGAGGGAGGCTCGCCTGCACTCTGGCGTGGAACCACGCCCCCACACCGATGCCCGCCATCACGAGAACGGCGAGCACCAGGATTGCGGTCCGTCCAAGGCGGATGCTTGCGGAGCGGGTCCGCCGGGAGGGGCCGATCGGCTCCGGGAGCCCTGGCATTCCGGCGACCGCGCCGCTCGAGCTCAGCACGTGTTCACCCCCTGTTGCCTCATGGGCATGAAGGGTACCACCGGGGCGCGGGACGGCGCCGCGGCTCGATTGCTAGACTTGGCGCGTGAAACCCTCGCACTTGGGTCCGCTCGTGGCCAGGATCGAGGCCGAGCTGAGGCTCCGGGGCGAGTCCGGGCGCGCCGAGGGAGCCAAGCGCTACCTCAAGAGCGAGCTGGTGTTCCTCGGCGCCGACACGAGAGCGGTCCGGGAGACGGCGAAAAGCGCCCTGAAGGGTGCTCCTTCGCTGGACCGCGGTGGTCTGCTGGCGCTGGTGAACGCCCTCTGGCCGCGGGGCATCTTCGAGCTGCGGGCGGTGGCCGTCGAGGCGCTGAGGGCGCGCTGTGCCCTCCTGACCGCCAAAGACATCAAGCTGATCGAGCGTCTGCTCCGCGACTCGCGCACCTGGGCGTTCGTGGACTTCCTCGCCATCCAGATCGCCGGCCCCCTCGTGGTGCGCTTCCAGGAGCTCGGCACGGTACTCGACCGCTGGGCCGCGGATCCCGACTTCTGGGTGCGCCGCGCGGCGATGCTGGCCCTCCTCCTGCCCCTGCGCCGCGGCACGGGCGACTTCGGGCGCTTCTCGCGGTACGCGGACGGCATGCTCGAGGAGAAGGAGTTCTTCGTTAGGAAGGCGATCGGCTGGGTCCTGCGGGAGGTCGCGAAGAAGCGGCCCGAGCTCGTGGATGCGTGGTTGGCGCCGCGCACCCAGCGCGCTTCCGGCGTTACCGTGCGGGAGGCGGTGCGGTACCTGCCGCCGGCGCGACGCGAGGCGCTGTTGACGGCCTACCGGGAGCGCCGGCCGACAACACCGAGCGCCGCCAAGGCAAAACGGTCAAGACTTCGCCAATCGGACTGAAAGGGGTGGCAAGCATGAGAAGGAAGGACCGACGGGTTCAGGGAGAGGGGATGAGCCGGCGCTACCTGCTCCAGGCCGGAGTGGCCGGAGGCATCGCGATGGCGGCCGGTTCGGCGCTCGGGGTGGGGGCCGGGGCCGAAGAGCCGGCACGTGCGACGGTGCCGGCGTTCGAGTTCGAGGAGGCGACCGTCGCGGACCTCCAGGTGGCGATGCGGTCGGGAAAGCAAACGGCGCGCTCGCTGGCCGAGGCGTACCTCGCGCGCATCGAAGCGATCGACCAACGCGGGCCTGCGCTCACCTCCGTGATCGAGGTCAACCCCGACGCCCTGGCGATCGCGGAGGCGCTCGACGCGGAGCGCAGGGCGAGAGGCGAGCGCGGCCCTCTTCACGGCGTCCCCGTGCTGATCAAGGACAACATCGCCACGAAGGACGGAATGATGACGACCGCGGGCTCGCTCGCGCTGGTCGGCGCGAAGACACCGCGCGACTCTTTTGTGGCGGAGCAACTGCGCAGAGCGGGGGCGGTGATCCTCGGCAAGACCAACCTCTCCGAGTGGGCCAACTTTCGGTCCTCGAAATCCACGAGCGGTTGGAGCGGCAGGGGCGGTCAGTGCAAGAACCCGTACGCGCTCGACCGCAACCCGTGCGGGTCCTCCTCGGGCACGGGCGCGGCGATCGCGGCCAACCTCGCGGCCGTCGGCGTCGGGACCGAGACCGACGGGTCGATCGTCTGCCCCGCGCACGCCTGCTCCCTCGTCGGGATCAAGCCGACGGTGGGCCTCGTCAGCCGCTCGGGCATCGTTCCGATCGCGCACAGCCAGGACACCGCGGGCCCGATGGCGCGCACGGTGGCCGACGCCGCGGCCCTGCTGGGCGCGCTGGCGGGGGCAGACCCGCGGGACGCCGCGACCAAGGCCGGCGGGGGCAAGGCCGGCGACTACGCGCGCTTCCTCGACCCAAAGGGTCTCGCGGGCGCGCGCATCGGGGTCGCGCGCGAGAAGCTCTTCGGCTACAGCGCGGATGCGGACGCACTCGTGGACGCGGCGATCAAGGAGATGGCGCGGCTGGGCGCGGTCATCGTGGACCCGGCGGACATCCCCCACCTGGGAGAGTACGACGACGCCGAGTTCGAGGTGCTGCTCTACGAGTTCAAGGCGGACCTGAACGCGTACCTCTCCGAGTGGGCGGCCGGCGCGCCGGTGCGCACGATCGCGGACATCGTCGCTTTCAACGAGACCAGCCGCGAGCGGGAGATGCCCTTCTTCGGACAGGACACCATGGAGAAGGCGCAGAAGAAGGGTCCGCTGACGGAGAAGGCGTATGTCAAGGCTTTGGAGAAGTGCCGCAAGCTGTCGCGCGAGAAGGGGCTGGACGCGGTCATGGGAAGGCACCGGCTTGACGCCGTCGTCGCTGCTACCGGGAGCCCACCCTGGCTGACCGACCTGGTCAACGGGGACCATTTCCTCGGGGCCAGCTCGACCCCGGCCGCGGTGTCGGGCTACCCGAGCATAACCGTGCCGGCCGGGTACGCCTTCGGTCTCCCGGTGGGGATCACCTACATCGGGCGGGCGTGGGGGGAGGGGAGCCTGATCCGGCTCGCGTACGCCTTCGAGCAGGCGACCAAGGTGCGCAGGCCGCCCGGGTTCCTGCCGACGGCCGACCTGTCGCGCCGGTGACACCGGCTGGGGCGCACAGCGGTCGGCTGCGAGCCTGCATGGGCGCGCACCGGGCAGCCGAGCCGGCCCCGTCCGCAGGACCGGTTCGATAGGGGCTTACGAGCCCTTCAGCATGGCGAGTGCCTTTCCTCTGACGAAGGCGTAGTTCAGGGCAAAGGCGTTGTAGTTGGCCGCGCGGTCCAGCGTCCTCCTCGCAGCCTCCTGGTTCCCGGCGCCGGCGAACGCCCTCGAGAGGTTGAACAGAACCCGCGGATCGAGGTCGTTGGCCTGCTGTAGCTCACGAACTGCCGTCGGGAAGTCGCCTTTCTCGAGGGCGATCAACCCCAGCAGCTCGTGAGACTGGCGGACCTCGAACGGGATCTTGCGCGCCTCCACCTGTGCGCGGTACTGCTCGGCCTTGGCAGCGGCACCGGCGAGATCCTTTCGCTGGAGGGCGATCCGCGCCTTGTCGAAGAGGCCGTTTCGGCGCGCCGCCTCCTTGACGTCGGCGGTGACAATTGCGCTCTGTGCCATCTCGACCGCCTCGGTGAACTTCGCTTCGGCCTCGTCGGTGCGGCCCGCTTCGAGCAGGATCTCGGCAATCAGCCCGAGGTCCCCGGCCATGGCGAACCTGTCCTCCCCTTTCCGTGCGATGTCGTACTGGCGCCCAACCTCCTCGAGTGCCTTCGCGGTGTTCCCCTCGTGGAGGTAGGAGATCGCGGCCCACACGTGCGCGGTCCGCTTCTCGCCGTCGTTGCGGGCGATGAAACCGAGCTTCGTGAAGCTGTTGCGCGCCTGGATGGGCTCCCCGAGGAAGATGTAGTCGTTGCCTATGCCTATGTACGAGTTGGCAAAGTTTGGGTTGAGGGAGAGCGCCTTCTCGTACTGGACGATCGACTCCCGGAACCTTCCCATCTTCATGAGGAGCTCGGCGTACGAGTCGTACGGGTTGGGCTCGTCGGGGATAAGCTCGATGTACGTGGTAAAGGCCTTCTCGGCCCCGGCGTAGTCCTCCATGAAGCGGAGGGCGTAGCCGAGCTGGTTGTAGGGCTGCGAGAACTTGGGGTTGATCTCCGTGGCCCGGCGGAACAGGGCGGCCGCCTGGGGCCACTCCTGGCGGCCCTGGTAGAAGAGGCCAAGCAGGTTGTGGGCCCGCTCGTCGTCCGGGTACGCTTGAACGAGCGCGGTGAGGTTCTGCAGTTGTTCCTCCGGCCGGCCATTCACCCCCGCCTCGAGCGCCCGGATCATGTACCGCTCACCCTCGCTCGCCTGCCCCGCGCACGCTGTGGCGCGTCGCAGTGCGTCGAAGAAATCGGTGGCCGTGGGGGCGGTGTTCGCGAGGCCGACGTAGGCGCGGGCGAAGCTCGGGTCCAGGTTCGCTGCCGCGGCGAAGTGCGCGCGGGCGTCCGTTGCCCGGAGCTTCTCCTGCAAGTCACGCCCCTTGAGGTACTCCTTGAGCGCCTTCCTGGATGCGGTCGTGATAGGCACCTTCTTCTGGGCGTCCGTCGTCCCGCTGTTCGAGCATCCAAGAAGCGCCGAACCGGCGACACCGAGGGCCAGGATCACAACAGTCGCGCGTGGGATGTGCATCGCATGGCTCCCTTCCGGGCCTGCCCGGGCGGGCAGGCTCGCATCACACCGACAGCCGTCCCCTCTGGATACGCCCAAGGGCGCCCGAGGTTTTGCGGGGAGGCCCCGCCCGAGTGCTTCGGCGAGGGAGCTCGGCTGCGGCTCGGAGGACCCTCGTACCTGGAATCCGACGGGATCCTTCGTCCCGCCCCGTGGCGGGACTCAGGATGACCAAGGCACGGCCCCGCAGGCCGCGCCTTGGTCATTTCGCGAGGACCATGCGGTAGCGGGCCTGGTTCCGGCGGGTTCTGTCGAGGGCCTGGTTGGCCTCCCGCATGGGCGCCAGCTCGATCATGGCGGCGATGCCCCTCTCGGCCGCCAGGGCCAGCATCTCCCTGATCCCCGCCGGGCTCCCGATGGCGCTCCCGGCAACCGAGCGGCTGCCGGTGATGAGCGGCATCGACGGCACCACGAGCGGCAGGGGCGCAGCGCCGAGCTGGCAGAACACGCCCCTGGGGCGCAGCGCGCCCAGGTACGCTTCCATGTCGGGGGCGGCGTGCGCCGTGTTCAGGACGAGGTCGAAGGAGCCCTTTTCAGGTCCGCCGGTGAAGAAGTGATCGGCCCCGAACCGGCGTGCATCCGCCTCCTTGCCGGCTACGCGGGAGAACGCCGTCACCTCGCACCCGAGGGCCTTGGCGAACTGGAGCGCCAGGTGGCCCAGACCGCCGATGCCGATCACGCCCACCCTTGAACCCTTTGCCGCGTACGTCCGCAGCGGCGTGTACACGGTGATGCCTCCGCACAGTAGAGGCGCCGCCGTCTCGCTGGGCATCCCGTCTGGGATCCTGAACGCGAAGCGCTCGTTCACGCGGATCCGATCCGCGAAGCCGCCGAAGTTCCCCTGGCAGGTCGCCTCATGCTTGGCGCACAGGACCTCCTCGCCGGCGCGGCAGTACTCGCATTCCCCGCAGCTGTTGCGTTGCCAGCCCACGCCGACCCGCTCGCCCGGCGCGAACGCCCCGCCGGTCACGACGGTGCCGACGATCTCGTGGCCGGGGACCAGCGGGAACCAGTCGCCCCACTCGCCGTCCACGAGGTGGACGTCGCTGTGGCAGATCCCGCAGTGGCTGATCGCGATCTCGACCTCATCGTCGGCCAGGGGCTTCGGCTCGTACCTGAAGGGCTCGAGCTGCGCCTTCGCCTTCTTCGCCGCGTATGCGTTGAACGTCATCGAGCACCCCCGGGTGCGGTCGGTCCTCTCAGAATAGCGGCGATCTTGCTGCCGACAAGTCCCGGGGAGCCGATGGCGTCGGACGCGGCTGACGGGCCCCGCCTGATCCGGGACGGCTTCATCCCAGCGGAGAGGCTCGGGCACCCGGACGGCCAGTCCGCCGCCTCGATCCGCGACTGGGATAAACTGCAAAGACGGGAAGTGCCGGCAGCAAGGAGCGGCGAGCACGGTGCGGCCCTGATGAGGTGGTGTATGCGAACCACACGAATCCTGAGTTGGGCGGCGGTGCTGGTCGTGGGGCTGGGTGGCGTCGCGGCTCCGGTGCAGGGGCAAAGAGAGATCCGGCCCGTCTTGGGAAGCGCATCGTATTTCCCGCTCGGTGTCGGCAACCGGTGGGTGTACGCGAAGGCCGGCCGTGGGGGAACATCCGCGTGGAAGGTCGAGGTCGTAGAAGCCGGCATGCCTGCGGGGCCTTGGCCGTTCTTCCGAATGGAGGGCTATTTTCAGGGACCGCCGCGCGTTGTCCGCGCCGACCGGAGTGGAACGGTGAGGGAGCTTGGGCCCGGTGGAGATCGCGAGTACCTGTGGTACATGCTTGGCGCGCCCGTGGGCATGACCTGGCAGCTGCAGCTCGCCCCGTCTCCAACGGCCGGCCCGCTCGGCGACTGCGTGGACGGCTCCAGGCTCGTTGTGGCGAGCCGAAACGAGGTCGTCAAGGTGCCTGCGGGAGAGTTCACGCGGGTGGTTCGTATCGACTTCCGTTCGCACTGCGCCGATGCGGGCATCACGTCGGAGTGGTTCGCGCCTGGTGTCGGCCTCGTGCGCCGGGAAGAGACCTCGATCGCAGGACCGGTGGTCAGCGAGCTGGTGCAGGCGGAGCTGGGCGGGGTGGCGCTGCCGCGCGCCGTCTACTCTACGACGCTCTCGCTCGACAGCCCGCGCTACGTGAACAACCTCATGCCGCCGGTCGGGCCCGGCGCGGCGCCGACCGTGCGCGGATTCCTTGCGGTGCGCAACTTCACGGACGTACCCGTCGAGCTGACCTTTAGCGGCTGCCAGAGCGCATCGGTCGTGGTGGAGAACGAAGCGGGCGAGGTCGTTGTCAAGGCGCACGCCGACGACGGCGGGTGCTGCACCTGTACGAACCTCTTGACCGTCACGCTGCTGCACGAGGGGCTCGTGATGCCTCTTTCCGTCACGCTTTCGACGGAAAACGGCGAACCGCTGCCCACTGGCCACTACAGCATCACCGTCACCCTCGACACCGTCGGCGCCGGCGATTTGCGCCCGTCCGCGCGGCTGCCGTTTGAGATCGTCGCAATCTACTGAGAGGAGCGGTGGGAGCGCAGGTCGACCCCGACATCACCATCGAGGACCTGGTCCGGCAGAATCCTGACGCCTCGAGCATCCTGCGCCGCTTCGGGATCGTGTGCATCGAGTGCGGCGAGCCGGTGTGGGGCACGCTGCGTCAGGCCGCGGCGGAGAGGGACATTCACGACCTCTCGGAGGTTCTCGCCGCTCTCCAGAAAGCGCGCTGACTGCCGCCCCCGGCGCTCCTGTCCAAGTTGCAACATCGTCTCAATACCTGAGACAGACAAGATCCGACCGGTCGCGTAGAATGAACGGTCTGCTCCTCCGCGCCTCCGGCAGCCCCCGGGCCGGCCGTCGCGGGGAAAACCCAGACGAGGAGGTCGCACCCATGCGTAAGTGGCTAGCCCTGGTTGTCCTGGCACTCGCCGCGCTGCCGGTGTTCGCTCAGCAGGCCGGGACGCCGGCCGCAGCCGCCAACCCGTTCTTCGAGGAGTGGACCACGCCTTTCGGCGTCCCTCCGTTCGGACAGATCAAGGAGGCCCACTACCTGCCCGCCTTCAAGGAGGGGATCGCTCGCGAGCGCAAAGAAGTGGATGCGATCGTCGGGAGCTCTGAGGCGCCCACGTTCGCCAACACCCTCGAGACGCTCGATCAGGCTGGGGAGTTTCTGAATCGGGTGCGGATCGTCTTCTACGGGCAGCTCTCCGCGGAGACCAACGACACGCTGCAGGGGATCGCCAAGGAGGTCGCGCCGATGCTTTCGGCGCTGAACGACGACATCAACCTCAACGAGACGCTGTTCGCGCGCGTCAAGGCGGTGTGGGAGAAGCGCGACGCGCTCGGCCTCGAGCCCGAGCAGCGGCGGCTCGTCGAGGAGACGTACAAGGACTTCGTGCGCGGCGGCGCCAACCTGGACGCGAAGGGCAAGGAGAGGCTGCGCGCCATCAACAAGGAGCTCTCGCTGCTGGGCCTGAAGTTCGGCGACAACGTCCTCAAGGAGACCAACGCATACCGGCTGGTGATCGAGAGCAAGGAGGACCTGGCCGGTCTTCCCCCCGGCGTGGTGAGCGCCGCGGCCGACGCGGCCAAGGGCGCCAAGCTCGAGGGGAAGTGGGCGTTCGGCCTGCAGGCCCCGAGCATCTGGCCGTTCCTGCAGTACGCCGACAACCGCGAGCTGCGCCGCCAGATCCTCACCGCCTACGCGACACGGGCGGACCACGGCGACTCGGCCGACAACAAGGCGGTGCTCGCGAAGATCGCGGCGCTGCGGGCGGAGAAGGCGCAACTGCTGGGCTACAAGACCTGGGCTGACTTCGTCCTTGACGAGAACATGGCCAAGGTCCCGGCGAAGGTGTATGGCCTGCTGGACCAGCTCTGGACACCGGCGCTCGGGGTTGCCCACAAGGAGGCGACGGACATCCAGGCCGCGATCAAAGCCGGCGGGCAGGAGTTCAAGCTCGAGCCCTGGGACTGGCGCTACTACTCCGAGAAGGTGAAGAAGGCGCGCTACGACCTCGACGAGGAGGCGCTGCGGCCGTACTTCAAGCTCGCCAACGTGCTGGACGGCGCGTTCTACGTCGCCAACCGGCTGTACGGGATCACCTTCACCGAGCGGTTCGACATCCCGAAGTACCACCCGGACGTGCGCACGTTCGAGGTGAAGGACGCGGATGGCTCGCACCTCGGCGTCTTCTTGTGCGACTACTTTCCGCGGCCGGGGAAGCGTGGCGGCGCGTGGAGCGGAGGCTACCGCAACCAGCGCTTCAAGGACGGCAAGGACATCCGGCCGATCGTGGTCAACGTCGGCAACTTCTCGCGCCCCACTGGCGACACCCCGGCGCTGCTCTCCCTCGAGGAAGTGGAAACGCTGTTCCACGAGCTCGGCCACGGCCTCAACGCGTTGTTCTCCCGTGTCCACTACCCGGGGGCCGCGCGGATCCCACGCGACTTCGTGGAGCTGCCCTCCCAGATCATGGAAAACTGGGTGCTCGAGCCCGAGGTCCTCAAGGTGTACGCGAAGCACTGGAAGACCGGCGAGACGATCCCGGCAGAGCTGATCGCCAAGGTTGACCGTGCCCGCAAGTTCAACCAGGGGTTCGCCACAGTCGAGTACCTGGCTGCCTCCTACCTGGACATGGACTGGCACACGCTCTCGCAGCCCAGGGAGGAGAGCACAACTGAATTCGAGAACGCCTCCATGGCGAAGATCCACATGATGCCGGAGATCTTCGTGCGGTACCGCAGCACCTACTTCAACCACATCTTCGGCGGCGGCACCGGCTACTCTTCCGGCTACTACAGCTACATCTGGGCGGAGGTGCTCGACGCAGACGCGTTCCAGGCGTTCAAGGAGAAGGGGATCTTCGACCAGGCCACGGCCAAGTCGTTCCGGACCAATGTCCTCGAGCGTGGCAGGCTCGGGGACGCAATGGAGATGTACCGCCGCTTCCGTGGCCACGAGCCCAGCGTCGGTCCGCTGCTTGCCAAGCGCGGCCTGACGGAGGCCCCGATCCCCGGAATTCAGTAGGCAGGCGCTTCCCGATGTGCGCCGAGGCGGGGGCCGGCCCACCCCCGCCTCTCGTGCTGCGCGGGTTCTCGGTCAAGGTGTTGGAGCGATGCTGACGTCCCCGCTGCCCGTGTCCAGGTCGATCCTGACCCTGCCGTCGCCCCGCCGGTAACCCACCACCGTGCGCTTCTTGACGATCGGCTGGGCATCCTTGAACCCGCACGTCAGGTCTCCGCTTCCCTGGTCGGCGACGAGCTCGAACGCGGCGTCGGCGGGCAGGCGGAGCGTGATGTCCCCGCTGCCGGTGTCTCCCTTGACCCGCTGGAGACGCGCGCCGGTCCCCTCGAACTCGATGTTCCCCGAGCCGCTGTCGCCGCTGAACTCCTCGGTGTCGGCCTGCGCGATGCGGATGTTGCCGGAACCGGTGTCCGCGCTGATCTTGACGGCCTTGGCGCGGCTCACGCGGATCGTGCCCGAGCCGCTGTCGAGCGTCAGGGCGTCGCCGTCGAAACCGTTCAGCTCGCAGTCTCCGCTGCCCGTGTCGCAGGTGAACGAGCCCTTGAGCTGCTCCGCGCGCACGTCACCGGAGCCCGAATCCGCCTTCACCGTGCCGTCGAGGTTGTGGGCGGTGATGTCGCCGCTGGCCGTGTCGAGCAGGATCTTGCCGGAGACGCCCTCGGCAGAAAGCGAGCCGACGTAGTTCCTGAAGGTGACCGAGACCGCCCGCCGGGGGACGCGGACCTCGACGTCCGCGTACACCATGACCCCGCTGTGGCCGCTCACGGTGACCCTGTGCCCGTCGTAGTCGACGGTGGAGTGGCCGCCGGAGGCGTACCGGATCGTGCCGTGGCGGTCGAGCGGGTACCGGACCCGGAGCGCCGGCTCGCCGTCTTTGCCCGTGACTTGTTCGAAGCGCATCGCGGCGGTCAACTCCTCGCTCTCCGCGTGGACCGTCGCGACCGCCACCACCGCGTCGCCGTCGCCCGCGAGGACGGTCATCTTTCCAGCGAGGTTCTCGACCGAAAAGGGTGCGGCCGGGTCGCCGGAAAGGGTCACCCGCAAGGTTCGGGTCGCCTCCCCGAGCGCGATTCCGGCAGTGAGCAGCGCCGTCGAGGCAATCACAAGAGCTCGTCGAAGCATGGTCGTCCTCCCCATGTCCGTCTGAGTCATTCAACGAGGTGCTTCGGGAAAAGGTTCTCGGACAGCGGGTGGGGCCGGCCTGTCCCGGCTTGTCGGATGCCCGACGGC
>JALHTD010000184.1 GCA_022865555.1 Thermoanaerobaculaceae bacterium
GAGGTGCGGTCGAGCCAGGACGTCTTCGTCATGGGCAGGACCTACAACCAGGTGGACGCGACGCGCTCCTACGGCCAGAACTACGACGGGCAGGACCCGGGATCCAGCCTGCTCTCGGCCGGGCAGTCGGCGTGGCTGCCGCTGCTCGCCCAGACTCCGAGCTTCCGGTGCAACATCGCGATCACCAACTCCGGGACCACCACGGCGAACGTGACGCTGGCGCTCTACGACGGCCAGGGCAACCTGCTCTGGAGCGGGAACGCCGAGTCGGGCGCCATCGCTGCGGGCGGATTCATCCAGTACCTGAAGCCTTTCCAGAAGTACGCCGGCAGGAACAACATCGAGCACGGCTACGCAAAGGTCACGGTCAACTCGGGTTCGGGTGTGATCGTGTGGGCCTCGGTGGTGGACGAGGCATCCGGCGACCCGACGACAATTTTCATGAAGCGGTGATCGCAGCTTCGCGTCGAAGACGATTGAGGCGGGCCCGGGAAACCGGGCCCGGGAAACCGGGCCCGCGTTCTTCTCTTGCCCCTCGGGTGGCTGTCGCCTTCTTGTTCACTGCATGAGGTTTTTGTTTTGCCGGTGCCGCGGTGGCTTGCTGTAGGCTTGTGCGCCCCCGCGCACGGCGTCTGCAGACTCCTGCGCCCGCGACCCCGCAGTGCGCCCCGGCGTCGTGACCCTCGCTGTTCCCTGCGCTGCGCTCCGGGCCAGCGTCTCCCGGCGCCGATGCGCACGCGGGGTGCCCGCGGGCTCCGGAGAGATCGGCCACCCACGGCACCGGCGGATTCAACCCCCCCAAAACCCCTCCTTTCGGTCGGGGGGAAAGATCCGCCCGGCGGGTGGGGCGGCTATGTCTTCGGAGGCTGCGGGGACACGGCGCGCGGATCGGGCTGGGGTGTCGGTGACGCGGTCTTGTGCGGACACCGAGGGGCCCCGGCCCCAACGCGCTGCCGGGTCGCAGCCGGAGGAGTCTCGGCGCGCCGCGAGCGGGGGCGAGCAAGCGCCGAGCGGCCACCCACCCGCCGGGCAAAAGAAAACCTCCGCGGAGTGGAAAACAGATTATTACCCGGCCACCGCGGCACCGGACAAACAGTAGCCGTCACACCGTGACAGAGAGAGACCCGGCCCTAGGCCCGCGGGGCAAAAGGAAACTCAGAGCTGGATCTGCGTGCCGAGCTCCAGCACGCGGTTGGGCGGGATCGAGAAGAACGCGGTCGCCGATTGCGCGTTGCGCGACAGGAACGCGAACAGAGCCTTGCGCCAGCGCCACATTTTCACGTTCCCGGTGGTGAGGAGGGTTTCTCTGCCCAGGTAGAAGCTGCTCTCCTGCGGGCTGGCCCGGAGGCCGCTCGCCTGGGCAAGGCGAAGGATCTCCGAAACGTTGGGGGTCTGCATGAACCCGTAGTGGCTGACGACCTTGAAGAACCCGCTTCCCAGGTCGCGGACGTCCACCTTGTCGCCCTGCGGCACGAACGGCACCGCCTCGGTGCGCACCGAGAGCAAGAGGACCTTTTCGTGCAAAACCTTGTTGTGCTTGTAGTGGTGCAGCAGGACGACCGGCGTGACACTCGGGTCGGAGGTCATGAACACGGCCGTCCCGGGCACACGGAGAGGCCGTTGTGTAGGCAGCTCCTGCATGAAGAGCTCGATCGGGTAGGACGCACTACGGAGCTTCGCGGCGAGCTCGGTCCGGCCCCGCTTCCAGGTGGTCATCACGGTGAAGATCACTCCCCCCACCACAAGCGGGAACCACCCTCCGTGGCGGATCTTGGTGAGGTTGGCGATCAGGAACGAGAGATCCACCGCCAGGAAGAAGCCGGTCACCACGCCGGCGCGCCACGGGCTCCAGCCCCAGCGCTCGCGGGCGACCGCGTAGAGCAGCACCGAGGTCGTGGCCATCGTGCCGACCACCGCGATGCCGTACGCTGCGGCGAGGTTCGTGGACTTCTGAAACGCCAGCACAAGCCCGAGGCAGGCGACCATCAGGGCGGCGTTGATCTCGGGGACGTAGATCTGCCCCCGGGCCTTGTCGGAAGTGTGCACGATCGTGAGGCGGGGCGAGTACCCCAGCTGCACCGCCTGCTGAGCGAGGGAGAACGCTCCCGAGATCAGGGACTGGGAGGCGATGACCGCCGCCGCCGTGGCCAGCGCCACCAGCGGGTACACGAGGCCGGGCGGCGCAAGCAGGAAGAACGGGTTATCGCCCGCCCCCTCGCCCCGGGCGATGAGCAGCGCTCCCTGGCCGAAGTAGTTCAGCAGCAGCGCCGGGAACACGACGACGTACCAGGCCACTCGGATCGGCGTGCGCCCGAAGTGCCCCATGTCGGCGTAGAGCGCCTCGGCCCCGGTGATGCACAGCACCACCGCGCCCAAGATCAGGAATCCGCCCCAGTGGTGTTCGGCCATGAACCGCAGCGCCCAGATCGGGTTGAGCGCCTCCAGGACCCGAGGCTCGCGCAAGATCCACGGCACTCCGAGGGCGGCAATGGCGACGAACCAGATAAGCATGATCGGCCCGAACATCGCGCCGATCCTCCCGGTGCCCCTCTTCTGCAGCGCGAACAGCGCGACCAGAATAGCCAGGGCGATCGGCACCACGAACGGCCGGAACACCGGGGTCGCGATCTCCAGGCCCTCGATCGCACCAAGGACCGTGATCGCGGGCGTGATCATTCCGTCCGCCCAGAGAAGCGCGGCGCCCACGAGGCCCAGCACGATGAGGCCGAACTTGCGCCGTCGATCCGGGCCGTTTCCGTGAGGAATCACCAGCGCGAGCAGCGCCAGGATCCCGCCGTCGCCCCGGTTGTCGGCGCGCATCACGAAGGTGAGGTACTTGACCACCACCACGAGGGTGAGCGCCCAGAAGACCAGGGAGAGAACTCCAAGTGTGTTGGAGACGGTCGGCTTGATCCCGTGGATCGGGTTGAAGCACTCCCGGATCGCGTACAGGGGCGAGGTGCCGATGTCGCCGTAGACCACGCCGAGCGCGCCCACGGCAAGGCGCGCAAGGTCCCGCGCGGAGGTGATCTTGGGGGCATCGCTGTGGCCCTGGGCGGAGGCGGTGGGCGGGGTGCTCATCTCGGTGCAGCGCGTAGACTACCATCCCCGACGCCCCTGGTGCCTGGCGGCGCGGGGTCGGGCGCGAGCCAGTCGAGTGCAAAACCCAACGTACGGGGGTCCTGGCTCCCGGGATCGGCCTCCTTCGGGACGCCCAGGTGGCTCGTGGTCAGCACAAGGCCCTGGGGAGGCTCGTGCAGGCACGAGGCCGGCACGCGGAGCGCAAAGCCCGGGGGAACTGGCCCAGCGTGAGGTCGCCGAGCGGGCACCCGTTGAGCGACAGCCTGAGGCGCTGCGGCCGGCCCTCGTGTGCCGGTCCCCAGCCGGAAGACACCGCTTGAGAAGTGACGGACGGCACCGCGAGTCCGTAGACACGAGTGTGACAATCGCAGAGGGCGATGGTGGCGACTTCGACGCGTCAACGGCAAGGGGGGCAGCGATGCGGGCACGACGCGTGTTGATCGGAATTTGCCTCGCGTGCTTGGTTGGTTTCGCACGGCCGGGGAACGCTGATTGCCCCGCCCTCGCCGGGCGGTGGCCGTACGCCCCGGTGCAGGCGGTCTCTGCCTTTGGGACCACTGTTTACCTCGGGAGCGAGGCCACCCTGGTGGTGCTGGACGCGTCGAATCCAGGCGCCCCGGCGGCTCTCGGCAGCCTCCTGCTGCCGGGCACGATCCAGACGATCGCGGTTTCCGGCGGCAATGCGTTCGTGGCGGCGGGCAATTCGGGGCTGCGGATCGTCAACGTCGCGGATCCGGCACATCCGATCGAGGTGGGGCACGTGGACGCCCCGGCGTACGACGTCGCCGTGTCGGGTAACCGGGTGTTCCTGGCGTCCGGAGACCTCCGCATCTACGACGCGTCCAACCCGGCAGCCCCCGTGCAGTTGGGGACGTGGGGCACCGGACCGAACGGCACCACAGGCCAGAGAATCAGCCTCGTGGCCGTCTCGGGCGAGTACGCCTACGTCGGCTGGAATCTGTCGGACTACGGTGGATTTGCCTCGGCTGTCATACGCGTCTCCGACGCGAGTCACCCGTTCGAGGTCTCCCGGACGAATTTCCCCGGCCTTGACACCCCCGTCCTCACGGACATCGAGGTCGTCGGCAACCTCCTTCTTGAGACGTTCGCTGGCACCTCGGGGCCCGGCCTCACAATCGCGAACATCTCCAACCCGTCGGCGCCGGTGGCGCTGGGTTGCTACTGCAACCCGTCGGCGCCCGTGGGGAACGGATGCATGGGGTGTTACACGGGCCCAGCGCCGTATGCCAGGGCCGTTGCAGCGAGCGGGGGCTTCGCGTTCC
This sequence comes from Thermoanaerobaculaceae bacterium, assembly GCA_022865555.1. Classification (GTDB taxonomy): domain Bacteria; phylum Acidobacteriota; class Thermoanaerobaculia; order Thermoanaerobaculales; family Thermoanaerobaculaceae; genus RBG-13-68-16. The sequence continues at coordinate 4,365 of JALHTD010000184.1, forward strand.
TCGCCGAAGAGCGGGGGCTGAGCGTCGTCTCGATCGCCGACCCCGCAAGGCCCTCGCGTGTCGCATCGTTCCAAACGGCGGACCTGTCGGTCGACGTGGCCGTTGCAGGGTCGTGGGTGTACGTCGCGGACAGGCAGGGCGGTCTCTGGCTATTCGACACGTCCGCGTGCGGCGCGAGCGGCTGCTCGCTCGCCTGCGCGCCGTCGGTGCCGAACACCGCGACGGCAGGGGCGCCGGTTGTGTTCCAGGGCAGCTACCTGCAGAGCAACTGCGGCGGGACGCCGACGTTTGACTGGGACTTCGGCGACGGGTCGCCGCACTCGAGCGAGCAGAACCCGAGCCACACGTACGCGTTCGGCGGGGACCTCCGCTGGACGCTGTCCGTTGGCCTGGGCGGCGCCACTTGCACCACGAGCGGGACGATCCACGTTGCCTCGACGCTGCCGCCGATCAGCAACCCGGGGTCGTTCGCCTACCTCGTGGCGACGTCCGCGCACAAGGACGGCTACAACGGCACGCACTGGGCCACCGACCTCGTGATCACGAACCCGGGTCTGGCGGGCACCGTGGTCCGTCTTTACTTCATGAAGGGGTGGCAGGACAACAGCGGCAGCGCCGCCCATCCTGTGATCGTTCCCTTGCGGAGGTCGCTGAAGCTGGTGGACGTGGTGCAGACGAAGTTCCTCGAAAACAGCGCCTCGGGAGCGATCCTGGTGGGGGCGGACGTGCCCCTGATCGTGACCTCGCGGACCTACAACCTCACGGAAAGCGGGAGCTACGGACAGTACGTCGAGGGGTTCCCACTCGTGCAGGCAGTGCCAAGCGGGCAAGCGGCGTGGCTCGTACAGCTGTCGCAATCCGCCGTCAGCACCATCGGATTCCGCGCCAACGTCGGCGTCGTCAACGTGACCGGGCAGCACGTCCGCGTGGACATCGCGCTGTACGCCGGCGACGGGGTCTGGCTCGGCGACAAGACGGTGGAGCTCAACCCGTTCGACTTCCAGCAGCTGGACCGCATCTTCACGGCCGTGGCGCCCACAGGAGTCGACAACGGCTATGCCCTGCTCTCCACGTCCACCCAGGGCGGGCGGTTCCTGGCGTACGCTTCGGTGATCGATAACCAGACCGGCGACCCGATCGCGGTGCCAGCGAGGATCCCACCGAGCGGACCGTAGCCGCCAGGCGTCGGCCTTGCACGGCGCGCCGATCCCTTCCCGGTTCGGAGTTGTGCTGCAGATCTTTTCCGGAAGGGCTTTTTCAGCCATTGCGGCTGTATACTTTCGCCTGATGGCAACGGTGCGCGCGCACGATTCGGCTATCCTCGAGGTGCTCGCCCGCAACGGTTGGAAGCTCGGGAGCCTCGCGAAGAAAGCCAGCGAGCACCCGCCGGCGGAGCTCGACACGGCTTTGCGCCTCGCCCTGGAGCTGGCGGGCGAGCCGTACGAGGGGAAGGTCGCGAGGTGGCACGAGCCGCTCTTCACCGAGGCGCGCCGTCGCCTGTACCCGGACACGTTCCCCGAGCCGACACCCGAGGTCGCAAAGGTGTCGGAGTTCTTCTTCCCGCTCGCGCAGGCGGTCCTCGCCGAGCAGGCGGCGGGGGAGGGGAGCGGGATCATTCAGCGGCTCCCGTTCGTCCCCCTGACGGAGGAGGAGATCGCGCGCTGGCCGTCGGGCGAGGAGTACCGCCGGATGCTGCGGCACGTCGAGGACGATGCCCTGGTGGTAAGCCTCGCAATGGCCCAGGAGTGGGAAGGGCTGACCATCTACGAGCACGTGCTGGGCGTGACGGGGCTTTCCCTCTGGATCGGCCGGCAGCTGTCCAAGGTGATCCCCGTGGACCTCCCGCTTGTCCACGGCGCGGCGATCGGGCACGACATCGGCAAGTTCGGCTGCGTGGGCGACGAGGTCAAGCGCATCCCGCGCCTGCACTACTACTACACGCACACCTGGTACCAGGACCGCAACCTGCTCGGCCTCGGCCACATCGCGACCAACCACTCGGTCTGGGACCTGGAGCTCGTGCGCCTGCCCGTGGAGACGCTGCTGCTGATCTACGCGGACTTCCGGGTCAAGGAGGCTTTAGGGCCGGACGGCCAAAAGGGGATGCGCATCATCTCCCTCCGTGAGTCGTTCGACACGATCCGGGACAAGCTCGAGAACCTCGACAAGGAGAAGGTCAAGCGCTACCGCGGGGTGTACCGCAAGCTCCGCGATCTGGAAGAGTACCTGCAGTTCCTGGGCGTCCACCTCGACCCTCCGGGCTTCGAGGGCGAGGAGCCGCAGCGGCCGCAGGTGCCGAAGGAGCTCGACATTCTGGCGGTGCTCGCCGGCAGGGAGCGCCCCGACGCGGTTGCACTGGCCGCAGGGCACCACATCACCAGCCTGCGGCGCCTGCTGGTGACCGCCCACAACCTCGGCGTGATGGAGAGGCTGCGCGACCTGTCCGCGCTAAGGGCGATGCTCGAGGAGGCGCGCTCCTTCGAAAGCTGGCGTGGGCTGCGCACGTACCTGGCGATCCTCGGCGAGTACGCCCCGGCGCTCTCGCGCGAACAGAAGGCGATGGCCCTCGACTTCTTCATCGAGCTTCTCGGGCACCGTGACGACGACATCCGCTACCACGCGGCCAACCGCATCGGCGACCTGCTCGCCGGCAGCGAGGACTTCTGGCGCAAGGACCTCCCCGAGGGCGTGGTGCTGCGCCCCGAGCGCACCGTGCTGGACGAGCTTTCGCGTGTCCTCGCGCTCCTCGACCGCGCCAAGGCCGAACCTGAGGAGGACATGGGGCCGACGGAGCGGGTGCTGTACGCGGTGCCGATCATCGTGCGCCGGCTCCTGCGCCATGCCGAACCGGAGCTGAGGCGGCGGGCCTGGGATCTGGTCATCGAGAACTACAGCCACCGCCTGCAGGACCGGCGGCCGCTGGTCGGGCTGTACGTGTGCGAGACGCTCGAGGTCAGCCTTGAGTGGATCGCTCCGGAGCAGCGTCCGCCACTTTTCAGGTTTGCAGAGGCCTGGTCGGAACATCCCGTGTCGGCGACCCGGCTGATGGCGTGGCGGCTGCTGCTGGGGCTCGCAAAGGAGTCGAAGGCGAACCCCGATCTGATGCTCCGGGTGAGGGAGCGGGTGGAGACTCTGGCGGAGCGAAGCGATGGCCAGTTCTCGGTGGCCGAGCTCTACCTGTTGCAGGAGATAGCCACTGCCTGCGACCTCCCGGCGCTCGCTGAGCAGTGCCGCCGGCAGCGGGCGCACAGGCAGGACCCGGTGCGCGAGGTGCTGCTGCGCAACCTGAAGAGCCGCATCGACTGGGTGGAGAAGAAGGTCAACTGCGATTACCTCACCGCTTCCGCCTACCTCCGCCACGAGGAGGGCCGCGACCCTGGCTCGTACTTCGCGAACGAGGTGGTTTCGCACTTCGCGAACCTGCTCAAGGTGAGCCGCGTCGAGGGCACGCGGTTCCATGCCGGGCGCTGCCTGCTCCGCCTGCTCCCGCTCCTGACGGTACCGCAGCGAAACGACCTGATGGTCGAACTGTTGCGCTCCCTTGAGCTCGACCTCGAGGCGATCGCGCGTTACATTCCACGCTTCCTGGGCTCGGTGTTGGCGAGCCTGCCCGACCAGGAGTTCATGGAGGGGCTCGAGGACATCGAGGGCAACATACGGCGGGGCAATGAGGCGCTGCAACGCCTCCTCGTTCAGACGGTCGGCTGGATCCTGCTCTCCCTTCAGGTGGAGCGCCTGCGGGGCGATGTCCTTCGGCGCCTGACCGGGATGCTGCTCGGGTCTCTCGCCGAGTCGCGCTCCTCGACCGCGATCGAGGGCTTCGCCGAGATGGCGATGGTGCTCGAGCGGCTGGCGCGGCAGGGGAAGGACGACGGCAGACTGCGGGCCTTCCTCACCCTGGGAACGAAGAAGTTTTTTTCGCTCGTCACCCACCACCCCGGGGACAGGGTGCGCTTCTTCCTGGTGGCCTCGGCACTCAACCACCTCGATCGCGCGGTGGCGACCCTACACCCGCCGCCACACTTCCCCGAACACCCCTCGGTTGCGTTCATCCCGGGGACCTACGACCCCTTCACGGTCGCCCACCAGGCGGTCGTGGCGAAGGCGCTTGAAAACGCTGCCGAGGCTGTGGTCCAGATGGACGACTATTCCTGGCGCAAGCACGCCCTTCCGCGGCAACTCCGCGAGGAGCTCGCCTGGATGGGGCTTGCCGCGGTTCCGGAGGCGTTCCTCGCGCCGTTCAGGCCACCGGTTAACCTTGCGAGCGCCGCTGGCTTGAAGCACCTGCGGCACTCGTTCGGTTCGCGGCGGCTCGTCCTTGTGGTGGGTTCGGATGTCCTGGTCGGGGCCAGCGCCTACGCCGACCCGAGCAGCGGGATCTTCGACATTCCCCACTTGCTGGTGATACGGGACGCCGACAAACCCGAGGAATTGCCCGACCGGATCGAGAACTTCCGTAACGGGGTTGCGGTGGTACCCGCTCCATTCCGCGTGCGGACGGTCTCGTCCACATCGGTGCGGGCAGCGCTCGATCGTCACGAGGAACTGGAGGTGCTCTGCCATCCGCTGGTTGCGCGGACGCTGCTGGAGCGACGGTTGTACGTGAACTACCCGGCCCAGAAACAGCCGGTCGGCGCTCCCAGCGACCGGATCCTGATCAGCCACGGGAACGTGAGCCTGCCGGCAGGCCTGCGCGCCGTGGCAGAGGTCACGGGCCACCGCACAGGGCAGAGGGCGGCAAAGGGGAGCACGGTGTTCGTGCTGGCCACGGGCGACGACGATCAGCGGCCCCTGGCCGCGCTGGCCTGGCGCAAAGTCTCCGCGGCTGCGCTACCGGTGGTCGTGGACAGGGAGAGCTTCGCCCTCGCCGGCGACGGCCGGCTGGTGGGGCAGGGCGCGCTCGTGGAGACCGTGGCCACCGCCCCCGGTGACGTATCCCTGCAGCGGCTCTTCTCGGAGGCGCTCGCGCGCTGGCTCGACGCGGGCCTGCTATTCGGCCTGGTCCCGCTGCCCGCCCGGGGTACTGGTCAGCTCGCGGAGGCGCTCCGGCAGCTCGGCGCGGCGGTGCCGGCGCAGCACGGGCAAGCTGCCCAGGCGCTGGCCGTTTTGCGCCTGACCAACCCGCTGGTGTTCGTCTGGGACATGGAGAGCGTGCTGCAGCCGCCCTATGCCGTGGCGCCCGCAGTGCGGGAGGCGCTGGCGGAGAGCCGCCGCGCGATCGCGGGGTTCTTCGCCGGTCTGTCCCCCGGCAACGCGCTGCTTCATCTGCACGAGGAGGAGCTCAAGCGCCGGGTCGCGGAGTGGGCGAGGGATCGGCTGGCCGACGAGCCGGCCCGGCGCCGCTGGGTGGTGCTGGGGCTCGGGCGGCAGTTCTCCCGCGACATCGTGGGCCGCTCTCCAACCCTCGCCATCGACCTCGAGCGTTTCCTCACCTGGCAGGGCTACGAGGGCGGCACCCACCCGCTCGTGGGCAGCCCTGCGCTCGAGCTCCAGGTGGCGGTGGCAAGGGAGCTCGGGCGCAACGCCCTGCTCCTCGTGCCTTTCCTGGACAGCCCGGAGATGGTCGTGCAGGTAGTTGAGGCGGCAAAGGCGGTGGGGCTGGAGGTCCGTGAGGTGCTTGTTGGCGTGACGAGCGCCTCCGCACGTGCAACCCTGGAGCTGCGCGGGATCACGCATCGCTGCGGCGCTGTCATCCCCGGCTGGCAGGGCGTGCTGCGCGAGAGCGTGCTTGCACCGTACGTGGGCGGTCGGAGCATCGTCGGACGGGAACCGCTGGAGACCGGGTCGCTGCTGCCCTCGCTGCCCGACTGCCTCCCGTACCACTTCCCGCACCACCTGGGTCTCGACGACATCGCGGCGCTCGACTTCTCCCGCCTTGCGCTCGAGCACACGCGCAAGCTGCTGCTGGCGATCGAGGAAACGTTCCGCGAGACCGAGGGCCGCCTGCTCTCCGTGCGGGACCTTGGCGCGGTCGTGCGGACTCCGCGGTGCCCGCCGCTGCCCAAGGGTTTCGTGCCGCCCAGGGAGCGCTTCCCCAGTGAGCTGGTGGCCGAGGACATCGAGGCGCTCGCCAGGTTGCACCCGGCCACCCATGCGGCGCACGAGGAGAGGTGGGGAAGGCCGTGAGAACCTTCGGGAACGGCCGCGCCGCGCTCGTCGCTGACGCCATCACGGCCGAGAAACTCGGCTGGGGCCCGCGACGACGCTCCCGCCCGGAACCCGAGATCCTGTTGCGGCCGCGCGACGGCGACCCGCGGTGCGAGCCGTGGATGGCCCCCGACTGGCACGACCCCTCGAAGGGCCTGGAGAGCGTGCGTCGGAAGTCACGAAGGCGGCACTGGAGCTACCTGCCGAATGCTCCGGGAGTGCTGCGGTACCTGGAGAAGCTTGCCGAGCCGCCAGGCAATGGAAAAGGGTGGTGCGTTGCCGTTGCCGGCCTCGGCAGGGTCGGTGGTGTCGCGGCCACCGCGCTCGCAACCACGCCGAGCCGAGCCTCGGGGATCCGAGAGCTGCTGATCTCCGACGTGGACGCGGCCAACCAGGAGCGCTGGCTGCTGGAGCTTGGGTCGATCGCCACGTGGCGAGGCGAGGATGTCCTCCCACGCGTCGTCCCCACGACCCTTTCGCAGGGTTTCGACCGCTGCGACGTGTTCCTGTTCGCCGCCAGCGACAGTGTGCCACCCGTAGGCACGCGGGGCGATGTGCGGGGGGTGCAGTTCGGGCCCAACCGCACGATCCTGCGGGCGTTGCTGGATCAGGCGCGGGCAGCGACCTACACGGGGCTTTTCCTGATCGTGTCGGACCCGGTCGAGCGGCTGGCACAGGCGGCGTTCCACGACAGCAATCAGGATGCCTCCGGCGCCTTCACCGGCGACGGGCTTGCACCCGAGAGGATTGCGGGCCTCGGCCTCGGGGTCATGTGGGGGCGCGCCCTGGCCTGCGCTCGGCGGGAGGGGTGGGATCAGACCGTGGCGCGCTTCGGCGGCCTGTACGGCCCGCACGGTGCCGAGGTGGTGGCGTTCGACGACATCCGCAAGCCAGACACAGCCCGCTCCGACTCCCTGAGTGCGGCGGCCCGCGAGGGTAACCTCAGGATCCGCGACCTGGGTCACCTGCCGTACGTGGGACCCGGGGTGTCCTCGGTCGGGCTCACCCTGCCGCCTCTGCTCGCGGGCAAGGAGGTGCTGGCGAGCGTGCTGATCGACGGGATCTACTTCGGTGCCCCGGCGCGCCTCGACTGGGGGATGTACCCGACCGCGCGACCCATGGCTCCAAAGGTGTGGAAGACGCTGCTCGATCTTCACGGGCGGCTGCAGGCGCAGGCGTGCGCGCTCGACCTGATCTGGCACCGCGGCTGAAGCCGAGACGGCGGGATCTCCCTTCCAGGCTCCACACAGCGCCCGTCCCGCCCCGACTGGGCAACCCGCGCCTGCTCGAGGCCTCGAAGTTGGTGCCGCGTCTACGCCCTCAGGATCGCCTCGGCTTCGACCTTGTCGACGTCCATCACGTAGGTGATGCCCGAGATGTCGGCAGCCTCCCTGGTGAGGGCGGAGATATCGTTGCGGCTGATGTGCGCGCACGAAAACTTCCGGCTTCCCGCCATCAGCTGCCTCAGCCCCTGCGCCAGGCGCTCGTAGTAGGTGAACAGCCCCAACGCCCCCGTCGGGATCTTGTCGAACTCCTGGTCCCCCATCTCCTTGCGGAGCTCGCTCGCGGTCACGAAGATCTCGTCCTTCGTGGAGCCGAAGCGCTCGATGTACACGGGGACCTGTCCCTCTTCGATGGTCCGGCCGATGGTCTTGCCGACCATAGCGGCGGCAATCGGCCCCCGCGCCATGCCCACAAGCTTGACGAACGGCGCACCGATGGCCAGGCCCTTGAAGATCAGGTCCTCGAAGGTGAAGCCACCGGCAACGGCGATGGCGGGCAGGGGCTCGCCTCGGTCGGCCAGTTGCTTGGCGTAGGAGTAGGTCAGTGAGTGCAGCTCGACCGGGGGCATGCCCCACTCGTTCATCATCCGCCAGGGGCTCATGCCGGTGCCGCCACCCGCGCCGTCCACGGTGAGCAGGTCGATCTTGTACTTGGAGGCCCACTTCACCGCGCGGGCGAGGTCGGCTGGCCGGTATGCGCCGGTCTTCAGGAAGACGTACTTGGCGCCCGCCTTGCGCAACTCCTGGACGCGCTGGGCGAAACCTTCCTCCGTCACCATCCCGACCCGGGAGTGGCGCTCGAACTCCTTGAACGCCCCCCGCTTGAATGCCTGGATAACGAACTCTTCGGTGGGGTTGGGCAGCACGATGTAGCCCCGCTTGTGCAGCAACTGGGCCTTGGCGAGGTCCCGGATCTTGACCTCGCCTCCGATGTCCTTCGCGCCCTGCCCCCACTTCAGCTCGACCACCTCGACCCCGAGCTTGTTGATGGCGTACTCCTGCACCCCCAGGCGGGTGTCCTCGATGTTGGACTGGACGACGATCGCTCCGTAGCCGTCGTGCTGGTGGTCCTTGTAGAGCTTGACGCGGTTCTTGAGGTCGACGGTGTCGACCACCTTGCCGTCCTTGATCGTGGCCTCCGGGTCCATACCGACGACGTTTTCGCCAATCGTGAGGCCGCACCCGGCGAGCGCAGAGCCGATAGCGATCCCCTCCCAGTTGTTCTTCGCGATGTTGGTCGAGCCGATCCCCGGGATGATCCAGGGGTACCGGAACTTTATCTTCTGGTCATGGCCGAAACGCACCTCGAGGTTGACCGAGGGGAAGATGGCCTTGTCGGAGTCCTCCGCGATGCCGTGGGCGCCCACCGCGGTTCCCATGATGTTGAAGTGGGAATAGTCCACGGGGTAGACCTTTTCCGCCGCCGTGGTGATGACGCCGAACGGCTGTGGGTAGATCACCTCATGCCCGCGGTAGGCCGACTTGCCGATCTCGCACATGCCGATGCAGCCGTCCACGCAGGTGACGCACATCCCGGAGGCTGGGACGATCGAGCCTTCGGTGCGGTTCTTGGTCAGTGTTGCGGCCGATGTGTTAACGCGTGACAGGGACATTGTGTCCTCCTTGTAGTCCTTTATCCTTTGGTCTCACAGGCCACGCAGGGCCTCATGTAGCAGAGCATGTCGTCGAAGCCGTCCTTCTCGAGGCACGGGGGCGAGAGGTTGGCACACCCGCCGCAGATCGCCTTGTCGGGTTCCGTGTAGGTGCAACGAAGCTGACACGCGGGGCAGACGTAGATGCAACCGCCGCACAGGCGGCAAACCTCCGACTTAATGTCGAACGGCGTCGTGATGCGCCGGTGCTCGCCGCGACCGGAGAACCCGATGGCCCCCGCCACCATCTGCTCCTTGCACATGCGCACGCACAGGCCGCACAGGATGCAGTCCTCGTGCTCCTGCTTGAAGCGCTGCTGGCGCACCTCGTGGGCGGAGGCGAGGTCCTGGATCACCTTGGACTGCGGGCAGGAAGCCAGCAGCAGCTCGAGCACCATCTTGCGCGCCCGGACGACCCGGCCGGAGGCGGTACGCACCACGAGGCCCTCCTCGGCCGGGTAAGTGCAGGAGGACACGAGCTTGGCCCTGGCTCCCTCGCCGACCTCCACCACGCAGAGGCGGCAGGCACCGTAGGGCGTCAAGCCTTCCATGTGGCACAGGGTCGGGATGGGGAAGCCGAGGAACTGGGCGGCCTCGAGCAGGGTCGTGCCGTCCTCGACGGTTGTGGGCAGGCCGTTGATCTTGATGCTGATCATGAGGCACCTCCGACCTGGACCGTGCTCGTCTCTTCGTCCTTCGCCGGCTGCGTGAAGGCCAGGTCGCACCGCAGGCAGCGCATCGCCTCGCGGGTTGCGTCCTCGAAGGCCAGCGTCATCTCCACCTCGGTGAAGGAGCGTCGTCGCATCTGGATAGGCGCCGTCGGCGGCTGTGCCCGATCGCTCGGAGCAATCTCCTCGGCGTGCCGCGGCGGCGGCTCGATGTACTCTTTCGGCAGCCGAACCTCTGCAGGCTGCACCAGCGGCTCCGCACTGAGGTAGCGATCGATCATCACCGCGGCCTTCTTGCCGGCGGCGATTGCGTCGACGACGGTGTTTGGTCCAGTTACCACGTCGCCGCCAGCGAAGACTCCCGGCCGGTTGGTCGTGAGCGTTTCGGGCTCGATCCGAACCGTTCCGCTCGGCGTCGTGTCCACCCGGTTGGCGCCGGCGACCGAAACGCAGTCGGTGTCCGAGCCTTCGCTTATCGCGACGATGAGCGTGTCGAGGGGAGCGGGGAATTCACTGCGCCGGATGGGGATCGGCTTGCGGCGGCCGCTCGCGTCGACCTCCCCGAGGCGGTTCCGAATAAGCTCGATGCCGGTGAGCTTGCCGTTCTTGGCGACGATCTTGGAGGGCGCGGTGAGGATCTCGAGCCTGACACCCTCTTTGACTGCCGCCTCCACCTCCTCGGCGAAAGCCGGCATCTCGTCTTGCGTGCGGCGGTAGAAGATCGTCACGCTCTTGACGTCCTTCTGCCGCAGCGCGGTGCGCGCGGCATCAACCGCGGAGTTGCCGCCACCCACGACCCCGACGCGACCCCTGGCCATCTCCTCACCCCGCTGGTTGGAAGCCTTCAGGAAGGTGATGGACGGGATCACACCCTGGGCATCCTCGCCGTCAAGCCCGAGGCGCAGGCTCTTGTGGGCGCCGAGGGCGACGAAGATCGCCTTGAAACCCTCCGCGAACAGGCTGTCAAGAGTGACGTCGCTTCCCAGCGCGGTGTTGCAGCGCAGCGTGACGTTCTCGTCGAGCAGGGAGAGAATTTCTCTCTGCAGGACCTCGCGCGGCAGGCGGTAGCCTGGAATCGCCGCGAAGAGCATGCCGCCCGGCTCGGGGTCCTGCTCGAAGACGGTGACCTTGTAGCCCTTGAGCGACAGGTAGTGGGCTGCCGTGAGACCCGCTGGGCCCGAGCCGACCACGGCGACGGGCGGCAGGTTCTCGCCGCGCGGCATGCGGACCGGCCGGAAGCTCGCCGGGTCGACGCGATCGGTGATGAAGCGCTTGAGCGCGCGGATCGCCACTGGATCTCCGCCGGTGGCTCCCGCCCGGCAGCGCTCCTCGCACGGGTGGTTGCACACCCGAGCGCAGACCGAGGGGAACGGATTGGCCTCGCGGATGACGTTGTACGCC